>JAZKEU010000008.1:8473-65474 GCA_040386775.1 Bdellovibrionota bacterium
TCTCAATGCTGAAATTCTCTAAAGTATCTCCGGAAGTTGAAATTTTAAAAGCTGCTAACGTTCTAAAAAAATCAAAAGACAAATTTGAAGCACACAATACAGATGTATACGCCTTCAAAGAATCTTTGGAAAATCATCATGTGACAGAAATGTCTGCATTGGTGCTAGGATCTTCAGGGGGAGCAAAAGCGGCCATTTTGGGCCTTTATCAAATGGGTGTAAAAGATATTTTTGTGAAAGCGAGAGATTATTCTGGTTTTAAGAAATTTGATATTCCAGTACAGGATTATAGAGATCAAAAACCGAATATTGTTGTTCAGGCAACGACTTTGGGTTTAGTCAATACAAGTCAAGGTGAGAAAGATTTAGATTTCTTTAATATTGATTACTCAAACACGAAGATTTCATATGATTTGATTTATTCACCAAAAAAAACGCCATTTATGGAGATTTCACTTAAAAATAAAGTCCCCCATGTTATGAATGGGGAATCGATGTTGGCTCTGCAAGCGTTAAAGACCTTTGAAATTTGGTTTGGTCATCAAGGATCAAAAACTTCAAATGTTTTAGAAAAGTTAAAGGAGATCCTGTGAGATACATAACAGCTGGAGAATCCCACGGAAAAGCATTAACGGGAATTTTTGAAGGATGTCCTTCTGGATTGGCTTTATCAAAAGAAGAAATTCAAAATGAACTCTTTCGTAGAAAAAAAGGTTATGGTCGTGGCGATCGTCAAAAGATCGAGACAGAAGACATTGAAATATTATCCGGCGTAAGATTCGGAAAGACACTAGGATCTCCAATCGCATTGCTCATCGAAAATAAGGACTGGGCCAACTGGGAAAAAACGATGAGTACAGAAGGAATTGAAACCTCTGATCGCGAAGTCCTTGTTCCAAGACCAGGTCATGCGGATTATGTTGGGGCTTTAAAATACGATCACGCAGATATGAGAAATGTTCTAGAAAGAGCTTCGGCAAGAGAAACGGCAATGAGAGTTGCGGTGGCAACGGTTGCTAGAAAATTTTTATCTGAACTGAATATCCAGGTACTCAGTCGCGTGGTACAAATTGGAAAAAATAAAGACACGACTTCTTGGCCAGCATATACATCGGAGCTTTCAAACCTCATCGATTCTTCTCCCGTGAGATGTCTTGATTCCGTAGTCGAAAAATCAATTATGGAAGAAATTGAAGTTTGCGCTAAAGAAGGCGATACATTAGGTGGAATTTTTGAAACTGTGGCCTTTAATCTTCCGATTGGACTCGGAAGCTATACTCAATGGAATCATCGTATTGAAGGAAAGCTCGCGCAAATCTTTATGAGTCTGAATGCTATTAAAGGCGTTGAGATTGGGGAAGGCTTTACTTCAGGTACAGTTCGTGGTTCCAAAGCTCATGATGAAATCACTTTAAAAGAAAATAAAGATGGAATTGATTACAAAACAAACAGATCGGGCGGAATCACCGGTGGAATGACAACAGGTCAGCCATTATTGGTGAGAGCTGCTATGAAGCCGCTTTCGACTTTAAAAAAACCACTCCGCTCGATTTCTATGAAAGACAAATCGCAGCAATCAGCACACTTTGAAAGATCTGATGTCTGTGCAGTTCCATCTGCCGCGGTCATTGGTGAGTCGTTGATGTGTTTAGTGATCATGGAAGAAGTTTTAAAGAAATTTGGTGGAGACTCGATGACAGAAATAAAAACGCGCTATAAGGATTGGTTAGAGCTTGAAAGAAGTAAATTCTCCTAAAAATGGGAATAACAATATTTTTATAACGGGCTTTATGGGCAGTGGAAAGACTACTGTTGGTAGAGCTTTAGCAAAAAAACTTGGCAAGAAATTCATTGATCTAGATTTGGCTATTGAAGACTTCATGGAAAAAAGAATCAGTGAAGTGATCGAAGAATTTGGAATTGAATATTTCAGAAAAATAGAAAATCAACAATTGGCAGTGATGTGCAAAGAGCGCGACGCAGTGATTTCGTTGGGCGGTGGGAGCTTAATTTCTGAAAACAATCAGTACCAGGTTAAAAAATCAGGTCATTTGATTTTTTTAATGGCTGAGGAAAAGACTTTGATCAATAGACTTGAAAAATCCCATGTGAGACCACTTTTAAAAACTAAAGGTTTTTATGAGTTATTCGAAGAGAGACGAAGAGGCTACATGAGGGCGGATTTAAGTATTCGTACAGATGATTTTGCACCGGAAAAAATTGTAGATGTTGTCATTCAAGAGATAGATAGTCTATGAAATACAGTAAAATTACATTTGGATCTATTAAAAGTCTAAAGAACTATTCTCATGTGGTTTTGATTTGCGATTCTAGTTTAAATCACTATAAGAAAGATCTTATAAGAAAAATTTCAAATAAGAGCGTAAGTGTCATTTCAGTTCAGGCTAAAGAAACATCCAAGAGTATTTCGCAAGCTATAAAGATTTATAAAACCTTATCAAAAAAAAATGTAGATAAGAAATCTGTATTGGTGGCATTGGGCGGTGGAGTTGTAGGCGATATTGCCGGATTTGTGGCTTCGACTTATTTAAGGGGTTTGCCGTTCATTTCTGTTCCGACGACAATCCTCTCTCAAGTGGATTCAAGTATTGGTGGGAAGAATGGTGTAAACTTAGAGACTGGGAAAAATCTTGTAGGAACTTTCTATCAGCCAGATTCTATTGTTATTGATTTTAATTATTTAAAAACCCTTTCAAAGCGTGAAATCATAAGTGGCCTAGGAGAAATTCTAAAGTATTCTATTTTAGATAAAAAAATTAAATTTCCAGAATTTGAAGACCATAAATTTGATAAATCTAAATTTTTAAGGACAATTCAAAAACTCACTCCTCTTTGTGTGAACTACAAAATGAAGTTGGTGAAAAAAGATGAACACGATGAAAAGGGGATTCGTCAGGCTTTGAATCTGGGGCATACATTTGGACATGTTCTGGAAACGTTAACTTCTTACAAGAAATACAAGCATGGTGAGGCTGTAATTTGGGGAATTAAATTTGCTTGCGTTGTTTCTTATTCTAAGGGGCTAATGTCATTTGAAAATTTTAGAGACATTATGAATCTTGCGAATAAAATGGATATTCCAAAGCTTCCAAAAAATTTAAATGCTAAGAAATGCTACGAGATTGCTCTAAAAGATAAAAAATCATATCATCAAACTGTAAATATGGTGTTACTAAAAAAAATTGGTGATATCAAAACTCGTCAATCGGTAACTAGAGAAGAATTTGTCGAAGCCGTGAATTTGCTTAAGGATTTTTCATGACAAAAATATTGATTGTCCATGGTCCAAATTTAAATCTATTGGGTGAGCGTGAACCCGAGATCTATGGTTCTACCACTTTAGATGAGTTGAATGCTGTTTTAGAAGAGCTTGCGAGTGGGAAAGCAAAACTTCAATTTTTTCAGTCCAACCATGAAGGAGCCATCATTGACTGTCTTCACGAGAACAGAAAAGTGGTGGATGCTGTGCTGATCAATCCTGGTGCGTTCACGCACACATCGGTGGCTTTGAGAGATGCTATATCGGGGATTAAACTTCCAACGGTGGAAGTTCATTTGACCGATATTTACAAAAGAGAAGATTTTAGAAGGATTTCAATTATTAAGGATGTATGTATGGCTCAATTTTTGGGTGAGGGCATAGAATCTTATAAAAAAGCCCTCACGTATCTTATCAATAAATTAAATTAAAACTTAGCGAATTGTT
This sequence comes from Bdellovibrionota bacterium, assembly GCA_040386775.1. Lineage (NCBI taxonomy): Bacteria > Pseudomonadati > Bdellovibrionota > Bdellovibrionota bacterium. The sequence goes on from JAZKEU010000008.1 coordinate 12,201, forward strand.
TATTGAAAGAACACGAAAGACTCGTTGTAGGAATATATGACATTTGAGTCTTTTTCAATTGTTCTAGTTTATAACCAATTCTTAGAATGTCGGTGTCATTTTGTGATGAATAATTAATGTTTTCGTTTAAATTTCTTTCGATCATCAGACTTGCTTTTTCTTCTGCAATAAAATTTTTGAGGAAGCCATCGGTTCTTTTATAGATCGAAGTATAGGTTTTTTTCTTTTGATCGATTTTTCTTTCGTCAGCTGTTTGCATATCTAGCGTTTCAATTGGATCTAGATTTCGCGTACCATTAAACATGTGATAGAGCACACTTCTTTTTCCAGAAGAATCTTCCAAAAAGAATGTCAAAGACGGTCCCCAAGCTATAAAAGCGGCACCCTTAGTTAAAAAGTATCCACACTTTAGGTTTGAAACGATTTCTCCATCCAATTTTGATTTTGAATCTAATTTCCCATATACAGAAGTGGATTTCTTTACAGAATAAGCATCCGTATTTGCTTCAGCTTGAAGGCCAGAAGCCAAAATCCCAACAATTAAAAACGATCTCATTACGTTCAACATAACATTAATCTCCAGATTGATTTGTTCACGATCAAAAATTTCTATAGGTTCTATTCCTTTTTATAATGAAAGAAATGTGCCTAAGCCATTTACACTACAAGCATTTACAGAATGCTTTTTATGAAGTCTTTTCAACAGAGTGACAAAAAATGTAACTCTACGGATTCTTTGTGATTTTAAGTGGTAGCGAGATAAATCAAGTATTTAGCAAGAAGAGCCAAAGGTAGTGGATTAAATCATATTAAATGATACCTAAATAAGCTTTTTCAAGGTTGAGATTACCAATTATAAATTGAGATACTGCTGCATCTTTTGAAATCCTAACTTTTCAATAGCCGCTCTTTGGTTATGGGTTCGGCATAGGAGTCTTAGGTTTTGAATCGTAGTCTTTCCTCCTATTGCTAGTGGTATGATGTGATCGTATTCGAGGAACTTTCTGGAATTGCAGTTTGAATGTGTGCACTGGCCTTTGTCTCTTGTGTAGACTGCTTGCCTTAGTGTGGAGGGGATGTATCTTGCGTTATGACTGACGCCCTTCCGTGGTTGTCCATTCTTGAGACCTGAGCCATCCCGGCTCAGCCCTGGTTTATTTTCTGTGGGTGAAGTCTCAAGAATACTTTTTCTTTGTTGATGATTTACTTCCTCTGTCGGAAGCTGAGGCGTGTTATTTTTCTGTCTTCTAATTTTTACTCTCTTGGCTTTTTCCATTGGATCAATCTTTTGGATTACGATCTCTGCCATTGCTTCGATCAACTCTTGATCTGTCATGCTTGGGTTCTTGTGGGACATGAGAGCTTTAATTTTATCGAGCTTTGAGATGAGGTCTTTATTTAAAACCACCTTGAGCTCGGTTTTTTCTGGTGTTAGCTCTCTTCTTTTCTCTTGAGGAACACTTTGCGGAGAAATGGCTATCAATTCTTGGATGCATTCTCTAGAAGATTTGTTTTCTAATTTTTCTAAGACTTCTTTCTTTTCTAGAATAGAATAGCTTTTACCTACTTTAGCTTCTTGCCTAAAAAAGCTTTGTGCTTGAGATATGGAAGATAAATTCAAATCCCCGGAAATGATCTTTTCTTCTAGTTCCGGGATAAGCTTCATGGCTCTCATGAAATCAATTCTTCTTTGAGCAGAGGCACTCGAGTACTTTAACACTTTCACGCAATACTCAAAGAGTGATGGGTAGTTCTTAGAGTAAAGCCTTCTTCTTTCTAATTCTGCTAATTTATGAAGAACAATAATTTTATGATGAGTTTCATCAGCGACAGATTGTTTAAGTGATATTTCTAGATCGATATCTGATAAGTGTTTATAGTTCATGTGTTTCTCCTTTGAACAAAGGAGAACATACCATATGGTTTTAGAATTCGATTTTTAGCAATTTTGAAAAGCGAAAGCGTAATTGATAAAATGGATTTACGCTTACATATAAGCTTCCCTCTGTGAGAGCTAAGTAAAAATATAAAAACCAAAGGTAAGAAAAAAGAAGTTCAATCTAGCTCTTTTAATCAACCAAGAAACTCGTCAATGAATTTGTAAAAAACATTTCTAAATAACGCAATAGCGACACATAAAGGTACAGGGCACTTTTTGGGTTTTGACGCAACGACAGTACGAAAAACTAAGGGGTACCTTTTAATAAAATATTCGATTTTATTTAGCAGCTGCGAAACACAAGTAGGTTGGCGCCTTGTCGGAGCTGATTGAAAATTCTAATAATTAATGTGTTTAAGCTCTGACTGAATATCTATGCGAGAACTTCCATTTACATTTAATTGAACAATTGGGTGAAGTTCAATGTCGCCATCTACTGTTTTTAAAATATATTGAATTTTTCCGTCGGGTGAAAAACCGGATGTAACAACTAAGCTTCTATTTTTTCCAAGATCAAGCAATAGATTCCCGTCAGTGCCTCTAAGATCGCTAATGACTTTTGCACTCACAATCTCTTCACCATTAACTGTACGAAGAATTAATCTTCCATCTGAAATTGGCGTAAGATAAATTCTACTTAGATCTTTTGAAACACCAACAAATCCCTGCATCTTGAACTCGAGTTTTTCCGCGTAACCTACGGAGGTCATTGTTATAAGGGCAAATATTAACAATACTTTCTTCATAAAATCTCCATGCGAATATTGATACCGTCCGAAAGTTTGTTGGATTTATTTCCAATATAAGCTTCGAACTTCTTAATGAGTCATTACCTAGCAGATAATGTGCCGGTTAGAAGTGTATTTATTTAGAGTTCAATGCAAAAGAGTGCCTAGAGCACTAAAATCAATGCCCTAAAAAGTCACCATCGGCTAGCTGGGTTTAGACCTAGTTTTTACAGACCTTGGGGTAAGGGCCATATGGATATGCGTTTTCTTGTGTTAATCTTTTATTCTAACTTCAGAGGGGAGCATCGTATGAAGCGTTTACTAGGTCTCATTTCATTGATCTTAGTTCTTGTCAGTTGTATTGATAACATCGTTGTGAGCACGCTTTATCAATACAGTAGAGCCAATAGTGATGCGACTGTCCCTGAAGAAGCACCAGCGCCTATGCAAAAAATTGACATTAAGGATACGGCTGGAAATAGAACGGTAGGGTGGTATTATCACTATTCAGATACTGCTCCGGTGGTTTTGTATTTTCATGGAAATGCATCAAACCTTCAGAGTTCTTACGCCAATGGACTGGGTGAGAAGCTGATGAATCAAAAAGTGAATTTCGCAATTTTTGATTATCCAAAATATGGATTGAGCACTGGGGAGTTGAATGAAAAGTCAGTGTTGGCCTCAGGACAGGCGGTATTGGATTTCCTAAAAGCAAAGTATCCGAATGCTCCGATTTTACTTTGGGGTAGATCTATGGGTTGTGCGATCGCAACTCTCACTGCAAAAAACAATCACGCTAGAGTTTCTAAGTTGATTCTGACATCGCCATGGGATTCATTTTGGAAAGTGGTTCAGTCAAAAGGAAACCTATCTGAAAGTGCTAGTAAAAAAGCTGTGATCGGGAATGAATGGGATACAGAAAATCATGCTAAAAGTATAACAATGCCTGTTTTGATTCATCATGGAACTAAGGATGAAGTTGTTCCTTGGGAAATGGGTAAGAATTTGTCAGGATCGTTTGCTGGAAATGATGTGACATTTGTTTCCGTAGAAGGTGCCGATCATGACAACCTTCTAGGAAACGATGAGTGGGAAGATCTTTCCCGCTTCATCAGATATTAAGATTACTCTTCGCCTTTAACAATTGATTCCGCCATAGAAACATATCCGTTTGCCATGTCTTTTATGCTTGCAAGTGTTTCTTCATTTGCATTTTCAATTGCGCTCAACGTGCCCTTAACGTTCTCAAGAACTCCAGTAGCTTCTTCAGTTTCAACAGTGGCAGCAATGGCAATGTTGAAGCTCAAACCACTCTCAGAAACCTCTAGTGCTAATCCTGAGATAAGAAGTTTTGTATCAAAGAAATCAATAGCCACTTCAACAGTTGTTTTTAGGATCACTTCCTTAGTTTTAAAATTGTGAATTTTTGTATCGACTTTTAAGCTGTTCACAAGTTCAGTCCAAGCAGAGTCTTCACCTGGAGTGTTTTCTGCGAGTTCAGCCTTGATGATTACGATTAATCTTTCTAACTGAGCTGGAATTTGATCCAATTGAGTTGTCTTTGTTGCGTCTAACAATAAAGCACGAAGAGCCTGGTCATTTTCATCTTCAATCGGTTCCTCTTCCATGTCTTTAAGAACTTCAGTTGCAATGTAAGTATAAAGAGGAACGGATTCAGTTTTTGAACCTATAGATGCTGCAAGTTGCATTTTTGTAGCGGCAGGATCTGAGTTTAAAGTTTTAAGATCAGCTTTTACATCCACAGTTGTTGCTTTTTTGCTCCATACTGATTCTGTCGCTGTAGCAGAAATTGAAACTCCAGTTTTGAGTTTTTTAATGCTATCAAGATTTGATCTCTCATCAATTTTAACTTCTAGCTTTGGAATGAGTGGAGTTTGTTCTGCTTCAACCACAGATTTAATAACCTTGTTTACTTTTTTAACGTTCACGGAAGTATCCGCTACTGCAAATGTTGATGTGAGTGCTATGGCTCCGGCGATAATATACTTTTTCATTTCTCCCCCTTAATTTGAGTTATTTTAGTTGTCTAAGTGGGCACATGAAACAATATGACAGTTAAATTGTCAATATGACAAAATATTTTCAATACGACAATTATTCGTCAGGATATGGGTTTGGATTTTTTATGAAATAAAACAAGGGTTTAACTATTTTGCGCTAAGCAATGTAGCTTATTGCTTCCAAGATATCTTAGGAGATTCGCCCCAAGGTCTCAGGGCTTTGGGACGATAAAGGCCTGAGAGTTTAGTTTCCAATTGAGTATATATAGATTCATTTTCAAGACCTTCTCTTTTTTCAATATAAGCAATGGCGCGGTATCCATAGATCTCATCACGTTCAGGGCAGACATAAGCTCTAAGTACGCCGGGAACTTTCAATAGCTCTTGCTCAATCAATTCCGGAGAAATATTTTCTCCGGCGGACTGGAAGATACGGTCAGATCTACCATGGACATGAATCTGTTCGTTATCCATTTCACCAAAGTCTTTAGTAAAAAACCAACCCTCAGTATCTGTTGCTTGTACCAGCTGATTGTTTTTGAAGTAACCTTTGAATAGGCAAGGTCCTTTGACATAAATTTGTTTTTCAGAAATTTTTAGTTCTCGATAATTCAATAAATATCCTGATAGAGCCATTTGGTCTTTCGACTTCAGTTGTTTGCTCGTGCAAATTTGTGAAGCCATTTCCGTCATGCCGTAGGATTTGTAAATGGGTAAGCCCAGCTCTATGGCTTTCAGAAGGGCAGTTTCTGGAATCGCACTTCCTCCTAGTAAAATGCATTTAAGGTGAAGAGTATTTTTATACTGCTCTAAGAATTTTAAAAATTGAGTGGAAACCAATGAAATATGAGAAATTTTTAAATCATCAATTTGTTCTATTAAACTTTTTGATGAATCAATAAGAGACACGGATCCGCTTGCCAATACTGCGCGGATCAAAATAGAAAATCCACCCACATGAAAGAGAGGAAGGCAAAGTCCCCAAGAGTCTTTTTCTGTAAAAGGAATATTCTCAGCGGATCCTAGAGCACTAAAGAAAAAATTCTTTAAAGTAAGTATGCAGGCCTTGCTCTGAATACTTCCAGAAGTAAAAAAAATAAGTTCAGAATCAATATCAATATTCAGAACTCCTTCTTCAAATTGAAAAGGAGCCTCGGAATTTATAAACATTGTTTTTAACTCTGGATGTGACTGGTCTGTAATAAAGGCGCTATAGATATTGTCTTTCAATACATCATCAATTTGATTTTTTTTAAAGTATGAATTTAAAAATGCCGGTTTAAGCTTGAGATGAAGACATGCAAATGTGTAAGCCGCAAAGTAAAAAGGATCTTTAATGTCCAAGAGAATAAGATCATTTTGAGTAACATCAAGAGATCGTAACTGAGTGGATGCATGAAGAGCAAAGGACTTGAATTCTTTAAATGAAAGTTTTCTTTTATTGTCTTTTAAAAAGGTAAGATCAGATAAAAAGATAAGATCAGAATTAAAATTCAATGGATCTATTATTTTGTCTAAAACTTCCATTCTGTTCCTTTTTAAATATAACTTTTAAATATAAATAGGCCCTTTGAGCTCTATATTTTCTTGTAAAGTTATAGCATTACTGTGGACGTTCAAGTCCATCAAGCTTTCTAAATAACAGTCAAAGGTGTCCAGTCCGTGAGATTCTTGAGGGTTAAAAACGTGAGCAAGTTGTGCGATCTGATAAATACCGACTTGTGATTCAAAGCAAGAGCTAAATACGGCAGAAATACCTCTCTTGCTATAAGTCTGAATAAGTCTTTTTAGAGTGTAGTAATCTCCTAAAAGTGTGGGCTTTATGATTACAGCTGAGACCTTTTCAAAGATAATATCTTTCATGAGATGAATATTCTCGTCTATGGCAATTGACAGTTTTGTATTCGTTGTGAAGTGGACCAAGTCAGAAGATTTTGAAACGGGTTCCTCGACATAGTCGATTCTTTTTAGATCAATGCCATCAAGTAAAGTAGGGAAGTCCTCCAGTTTAAAATTTTTGTTGGCATCCAATCTGAGTTGTAAATTTGTAGTGCCTGCTAATATTTTTTTAATAAGATTATTGTCATTCTTTAAGGTTTCAGAAGTCGTTTTGAGAGATCCAATTTTTAGTTTTGCTTTTTTAAAACCATTCTTTTCCATAAGATTCGAGCGTTTTACGACTTCGTCTTGAGAGGATTGAGTTAGTCGATTAGGAATCAATCCGTGAAAATAAACATCGCCAGAGATTTTTAGTTTCAATTTTTGACGGTAGTGATCAGAAAAAAGACAAGAAAGACCATGCTTCAGGGATGGAAGCTTGGTGTATTTCGAAAAATCAAAATCTAAGAATTTTTCTTGAATGAAAAATTCTTCTTTTGTTTTTAAGAAAAAATCGATGTCTTCAAAGATTCTATTTATGTCGATTTTTTTACATTCCTGATAGACGTCGTCATACGTCTCAAGATTTAAATACTGTAGTGGACTGACATCGGCAAAAGATATGATGTTGTTCTTTTCTACTTTGATGATGAATCCATTTTTAGATTCTAGTTTTTCGTTTTCTCGAATATAAATGGGATCAATAAAATTGAGTTTGTAGGGTAGAAGTGTCATAGGCAGTCGATAATGAGTCCAATACTCATTAATAGTCCAAAAACTACATAAAACTTTGCCGTCATCAGAAGAAGAGGAATAATGTCAGGACCTCTTTTGTTCCAAACGTCTTTTAAAATATTTTTTGTCATAAACCCTGAAATCAGAGTGATAAGGGTAATGTTGGGAAGTAACTCAAGGATGCAAAAAATGGGAATCAAAACTAAACTCAAGATAATGCAGGCTGAATAGAGGCTTCGACCAAACCTCTCTCCATATCTTACAACTAAGGTTTTTTTATTCACTAGCGTGTCCTGGTCATAATCTCTAAGATTATTGGCGTTAAGTAAGCAAGCGGCGAGGAACCCATAGAGCACTCCGACGGCAATGGCAGAGTCTGCCCACAAACCAGATTGCAAATAAAAACTTCCTGCGGCAGCCACGGGTCCAAAAAATGTAAATGCAAAAATATCTCCCAATCCTTTATAAGCGAGAGGGAATGGACCAGCAGTGTAGAGAATGGCAAAGGCGACGGAGAGTATGCCAATAAATAAAATTGGAAATCCGCCCACACTCACAAGATAAACGCCAAGTAATAGACAGATAAAAATATTTAAGAGAATAGCTTGTTTGATCTGCGCTGGAGTCACTAGCCCCGATGACGTAACTCTTGCGGGTCCGAGTCTTTCTTTGTCTGCACCTTTTTTGAAGTCAAAATAGTCATTGGTTAAATTTGTAAGAATTTGTAGGCCAATGGCGCAAGAAAGCGTTGCGGCAGCCACAAGCCAATTGAAGAAGCCTAATTTATAACTCAAGAGAATCCCCGCTAGGGCAGGGAAAAATGAGGACACTAAGGTTTTGGGCCTTGCAGCCTGAATCCAAATTGAAATCATATTTTTATAAATATATCCACTATCACGGAAGTCTTGTGAATTGATCGAAGTCTGGTTTTCTTTTTTCCACAAAAGCTTTTTTACCTTCTTGGGCCTCTTCGCTCATGTAGTAGAGGAGAGTTGCGTTGCCGGCAAGCTCCTGAAGACCGGATTGACCATCGCAATCTGCATTGAGAGCTGCCTTTAGACATCTCAGTGCCAATGGGGATTTTTCTAGAATTTCATTGCACCACTTTACAGTTTCCGCTTCTAAATTTTCATAAGGAACTACGGTATTTACGAGACCCATATCAAGAGCTTCTTTAGCGTTGTACTGACGACACAAGAACCAAATTTCGCGAGCTTTTTTCTGACCTACGATACGTGCCATATAAGATGCGCCCCATCCTCCATCAAAGGATCCAACTTTTGGTCCAGTCTGACCAAAGATGGCGTTTTCTGCGGCGATCGTAAGATCGCACATCATATGAAGAACGTGACCACCACCCACAGCGTAACCAGCAACCATCGCAATCACAGGTTTTGGGCAAGTTCTGATTTGTCTTTGAAAGTCTAAAACATTTAAACGATTGAATCCTGTTGTAGGATCATTGTAACCCGCGTCTCCGCGAATTCTTTGATCGCCACCAGAACAGAAAGCTTTTTCACCTTCGCCGGTAAGAATGATCACACCGATATTTTTATCGAAGCGCGCATCTTCTAAGGCTTTCATCATCGAGTCTACAGTTTGAGGTCTAAAAGCGTTTCTAGATTCCGGTCGGTTGATCGTGATTTTTGCGATCCCATTCATTTTTTCGTATTTAATATCTGTGTAATCACCTGCGCTGATCCAATCAAAATTTTTGCCCATCATACTATTTCTCCATCATCATTTTTTTGAAAGCGTTTACTGCTCCGGTTGGGTTCTCAATGTGAATCACGTGGCCGGAATTTTTAATTATTTCTATAGCAATTTGAGGGTATTTATCAATCAACTTTCCCCAGATCTGAAGGTATTTATCATCAAATTGACCCACCAGAGCAAGAACCGGAACCTTTATGTTGTTTATAAGGTCAAAATGATCAGCATTTGCTCCTGGCGAGGCCTCAACGATCATTTGAGCATGAAGAGAGGAAAGCGTCTTCTTACGAAGGGAAATGTAGATGGGGAAGTTCTTTTGCTTTTTGAAACTTGCAAAGATATCTTGGTCGTACCATTTTTCTAAGAAAAGCTTGGGATTTTTGGTGGTAAGCTCTGCCCATTCTGAATCTTTTTTGACCCTCTCATTTCGTTCATTTTTGTCTACTAGTCCAAGAGATACAGACTCTAGGGTCAATGATAAACATATTTCTGGAAATTTTTTATAAAGTTCTAAGCACACTCTCCCGCCCATTGAATAACCCCAAAAGTGAGCCTTGTGAATTCCCAATTGATCTAGTTTATTCTTTACATATTCGGCTTGCGCTTTGAGTGAAAAGGAGGAGCCTTGGTTTAAGTCCAATGAGACACAATCAAAATTTTTTTCTAAGGATTTTAAAAATTCGAACTCCTGAGGATGTCCTAAAAAGCCATGGAGAAAAACTAATTTAGTCATGGGGTAACATTTCAATAAGCTTTTGTGTGAGATCTCTGTGAGCTTTTACATTTTGATCGATGTCCGATTTGATTTCAATAAGGGTAGATTCATTGGAATCCAAAGCCCTAAAAAGATCCTCTGGAGTTTTTGCTAGAGTGTATTTAAGAAAAAACATATCCGCAGCTGCTTTTAAATTCCATTCATGTGGATGAGTAAAGTTCTTTGTAAAGGTCTTGCGATCAATCTGGGCTACGGGCAAGAATGAAAAGATTCCGCCGCCTTGATTATTGATAACTATTGTATGAAAAGGTTGAGGTGCATTTTTCGCTAGAGCTAGGGAATTTACATCGTATAAGAAAGCTTGATCGCCGAGGACACACACAGTTTTATTTTCTGAAAGCAGTGCACTCCCAGCGGCAGTTGCAATATTTCCATCAATGCCACTGGCCCCGCGATTAAAAATAAATTGCGAATCCCCAGTTCCTGCAAATCTTTCTAAATCTCTGATGGGCATACTTGAGCCTACAAAAAAATTTGTATTCTTTGAATTGGCTACCAAATGGTAAGGGAGTGACATTTCGTTTAGATCTTTGAGCTCAGATTGAAGAGCTTGTTCTAATTTCTCCGACTTTATTTTGAATTGTGTGAGATACGCGGGATCAAAGTTCCACTGTGTCTCAGAGATTTGAGAGTAGAACTCTTGAGGAGAAGCATGAAGAAGTTTTTTACTCTTATGCATAAAATCCAAGCGTTTCGCTGAATTTTGCACTTGAACATATTCACCATCAAAGTTTTCGATGAATTTGTTTAAAGTTTTCGATGTTAGCGGTCCCCCAATATGTAAGATCACATCGGGAGTTTCAATATCCACAACATTCATCAATAGATCGTATCTTAAAATATTTTGAGGGAAGTTCGTAAAGCGCATGGGATTTTGTACATCGCAAAACACGGGTGCATTCAATTTTGCGGCGATCTTTAAAGTGTCTTTCTGATCTAGAAGTGATCCAAATAAAACTAAAATCTTTTTAGAATCTTTTAGAAAGCTCAAATCGATTTCAGAAGCAATGGTCTTTGAGAAGACAATTTCGGTATAAGCTCTATCAGAAGAATACCATTTTTTTATTTTCTCAAGGATTTTATAAGAACCCAAGTCATTCGTTAGTGGTGCTAAAGGCTCTTGAAACATCCAATTCACATGAACCGGAGATTTCTGAGATAAAGTTCTGAATACACTATGACTTGCTAAAGTCAAAATGCTTTCGAGCGGTGTCTTTTCATTCACAGGAGGAATCTGAAAACTATCGCACGTGAAGTTTTGGAAAATGTCTTTTTGCGTGATGGCTTGGTTGGCGCCAACATTGATAAGCTCTGAAGGACGATCCGCTGAACAAATTATTAAAGGAGTTTGTGAATAATATGCTTCCACCACAGCAGGTAAAAGATTGGCTACAGCAGTTCCGGAAGTCGTAATGATCAGAGTTGGTTTTTGTGTTTTCTTAGCACAGCCTAAGGCAAAAAAACCTAATCCTCTCTCATCAAAGTGAGTATGCACCGTGATTTTTGGGTTATTCTCGCAAGCTAGCACCAATGGCGTAGATCTAGAACCCGGCGCTATAAAAGCTTCTGTAACACCTTGTCTTGCGAGTTCTTCGACAAAAAGTGATGTTGTGAGTTCGTTTAAAGTTTTAAAGTTCATTTTGGAGCTGCTATAGAGATATCGTCTTCTGCATGAATACCTAATAAATCCAAATAAGGTTGAATCTTGTGTTCAAGCTCTTGCCATTCAGATTCGGGGTTACTTTGAGGAACAACGCCAACTCCGGAGAAGAGATCTACCCGGTTCTTCTCAATGTGGCAGCATCTAATTGCCACACAGATATCTGTGAATTTTCTATTGAAGACACCAAAAGGTGAAGCGAACAGACCGCGATCGAAGGACTCTGATTCTCTCAAAAAATTGATGCTTTCTCTTTTTGGCATTCCGCAAACAGCTGAAGTAGGGTGAAGGCTCTCAATAACGTTGAAAATATTCTTACTCTGGGCATTTCCTGTTTGGGTATTTCCTAAAGAGGGTGTTGCCGTGATTTTTGTTTTTAAGTGTGCAAGGTTCTTGGCATCAATCACCGCGGTCTTTTCGGAATGAATTTTTTCAGAGAAAGGTTTTAACTTTGCAATTATGTCTTCGACCACAAGATTGTGCTCATAAAGATCTTTTTCGCTTTCTAAAAGCTCATGGGCAAGCTCTTTGGGACGAGTTCCGGCGATGGCTTCGGTTTGGAATTTGCTATCTTGAAAGAATAAAAGCCTTTCAGGACTTGATCCCATAAAAGCAGAATGCTCCGAGGTTCTAATCATGTAATTGTAATTGGAATCCTTCATGATTTTTTTAAAAAATTCTAAAATATTTAAATTCTGCTCTAAATCCACTGTGACTTTTCTAGCGGGAACAATTTTTCTGAAAGTTTCGTCTTGGAACTTCTCATGAATTTTTGTGAAGAGATTGAGCCAGTCTGATTTTTTTGGTTTATCAAATCTCGTTGCGACTACTGGAGGATGAGAAGAGGTTTCTAACTTTTGTGAAGGCAAAGGTTCTTTAAAGACCGTATGTACTTTTACATCGGATCCGTCGATCTGAATCTGGAATCTTGGCAGTGTAACATAAGGTTTGTTGCCGTTGAAAAGTTGATTATAAAAGAAAACCAGTTCTTCAGGTAAAGTTTGAAATCTTTGGAAAAAATCTTGAGACAGTGGAACTTCGCCGAGGCCAATAAAGATTTTATGAGTGTCTCTTTGCTGGAAGTAGAACTGAGGGAATAAGTTTATATTGAGATATGAATCAATATGTTCCATCGCGGTTTCGCCTTTAGTTGGTAACTCTTTTAGTCCCTTTGTAAATCGTAGCAATTCCAAGCGTAAGAGGTGTGGCTGTCACTTCTTCGTAACCCGCTTTTCTCATAAGATCGCAGAACTGTTCGCCGTAGGGAAATTCTTCTACAGATTGATTGAGATAAGAATATGCTGCGGAATCTCCAGAGATCACAGATCCAATCCTTGGAAGGACACTTCTAAAATAGAATAAGTAAGGTTTTCTGATCAATTTGCTTTTAGGAAGTGAGAACTCTAAGATTAAACTTGTTCCGCCTGGCTTTAAAACTCTCAAGGTTTCTTTTAAAGCTTGTTCAACATTCACTACATTTCTAATGCCAAAACTAGTTGTTGAAACATCGAACTCATCATTTTTAAAAGGAATTTGAGTGGCATCGCCAACTCTTAAGTTCACTTTGCCATCTAAGTTCAGTTGCGTGATTTTCTTTTGGCCTTGAGCGAGCATGTTCTCGGACATGTCGATTCCAACAGCTTTTGTGATTTTGTCAGTTTCCTCGAAGAGGTGAAGTATTTGATCAGCAGTTCCGGTGGCCACATCTAAAAGGTATAAATCTTTTTTAGCGGGCAATAAATCTAGAAGTTTTTTTCTCCAGAGAACATCTTGTCTCATGGATAAAAGTCTGTTCAACAAATCATAACGGTTAGCAATCCGGTCAAACATCTTCCAAACTTCAACTTTATTTTGTTGCATCTATTAAACTCCGATTTTTATCGAACCTACCTTCTAGTACTTGTATTCGTCAAGGGTTGCGTCATCGATTTTGAAAGCCGCGGCCCCATATTGACTGGTGGTGGTTTCGATTTCAAAGGTGCCTTCTATCCATGCAGGATTATATACTTTTTCCACAGGTAGAGGCTCGTCCAATTTGACATGGATAATCAGATTTGGAGGAGGTGGAGGCACGTGAACACAGGCTTGAGCATTCGGTACTAAGAGGAATTCATTCAGTACAAAATATTCGTCAGTCAGCGGAACCACATAGCCTGCAATTTTAACTTTCTTTTTGTTTAATTTTTGGAGTTTTTCGGGAGTTTTTCCGGTCTTGTAGTCGTGCTCGTAGAGATCATTCCATGTGATGGTATTGCCGCCGGTTGCAGAGTCTGTAGATTTGTCTTTAAGCTTTTGAATTACCATGGCTGTGGCGGTAAGTGCGATCAAGATACCAATTATTGCTAAAAATTTTTTTTGTTCCATCAGATTACACCTTAATCGTCAGTCCATCGGACAATGAGTTTCTATAAGCCAAGAAGGCAGGAATAATTCCTACCACAAAAGCGGCGCCAAACATCATACTTAGATAAGTCACATCATTGGCTGTCCACTGAGCAAGATCTAGAATCAAACCAAATTTATCGGTGAGCATTGGTCCTGCGATCAAAAGAGTTCCAAAGGTCACGATAATCCCTGAGAAAATTCCAAGAATAGTCACTGAGCATGATTCAAATACAAAAAGTAAAAATATAAAATGAGGCTTTGCACCCATGGATCTTAAGATAGACATTTCACGACGGCGTTCTTTCAACGAAGTCAAAAGAACTAAAAATAAACTTAATAAACTGGTTAAGAACACCAGCGTAGTTAAAAGTTTTAAAATATTTTCTACAAAGCTCAGAGTCTGCCATAAACTTGAGAGAACAACACCAGGAAGAGCTGCCGTTAAAGGCTCTTCACGGTAATCATTGATCTCTCTTTGAATATTAAGAACGCCAGATCTTGACTCTAGAGCCATAAAAAAAGCTGTAATTTGGGTTGGTTTTAATTTTTTATTGAGTAAGTCATCGGCAGTCGGCCCATCTCTTGATGGTGCGCCGGTTTCCCAACCGAGATGGATGGCCTCAATGGCTTCTAAAGAAACGTGTACGGATTGATCGACGGGAGTTCCTGTTTTATTGAGAATTCCAACAACCTTAAATGGCATATTGGCGTGATCTTGAAAGGTCGCTGCACCAGAGCCGTGGGCGAGAACAATTTTATCTTTGATTTTGTATTTTAATTTTTGAGCTACGTCATATCCAAGAACTACGTCAAAGAGTTCTTCAAATTTTTTGCCCTCTGAAATTTCTAAAGACTTTCCACCGCTGAATTTGTAATTGTCAAAATAGCTCTGATCCGTTCCGACAACTCTATAACCTTTGTGAGAATCTCCCAGAGAAATTGGAATGGTCCATTTTGTTTCTTTATGATTTTTAAAAAATTGGTAAGAGGCCCAAGACACATTATTTGTAGGATCACCAATTCTAAATACGGAATAAAGTAGAAGCTGTAGGGGCGAGGATCTAGCCCCTACGATAAGATCTGTTTGAGAGATTGTGTTCTTAAAGCTATCTCTCGCACCTAAACGAATTCTTTCTAAGGATAAAAGTAAAGTGACGCTGATAGTGATGGATAAAATAGTGAGTATCGTTGTTACTTTTCTATTGATTAGACTTTTTAAAGATAGCTTTAGGAGCGTCACGAGGGACCACCTTTAAGAGATATCACTTCATCGAATAAGGGTTTTAACGTGGGATCATGACTCACAAATAAAACCGTAGTGCCATGACTTTCGCATTCTTTAAATAAAAGTTTTAAAAATTGATTTCTAACATCGTGATCAAGTGACGATGTAGGTTCGTCTGCAATAAGGAGTTCAGGGCTTCCAATAAGAGCTCTGGCCACGGCGACACGTTGCTGCTGACCTACGCTAAGATCAGTCACTTTTCGAGAGTAGTATTCAGCCGGGTCTAATTCTAACGCGTTCAAGAGTCTTTTAACTTCGGCCTCGCGGTCTTTTACCTTTTTATTTTTTACTTTAGAAAATTCCAAAGGTAGTAAAATATTTTCTGCGACCGTGAGAAATGGCAATAGATTAAAAAGCTGAAACACAAATCCCATATGATCACCACGAAAAGAATCTCGAAGCGCTGAAGACATTTGATTTAAGTTCTGATCAAAGACTTGGATATTTCCTTCTTTAAAATCTAAAACTCCAGAAATCAAATTCAGAAGGGTCGTCTTGCCAGATCCAGAGGAGCCTTGAAGAAATATTTTTTTAGATTTAGGAATTTGAAGATAAGGTATATCCAGCAAATAGTGGGAAGCTCCTTCCCACTTGAATTTTAGATTTGAAATTTCAATAGCATTTTTTGCTGGCATAAAGAACTTAGAGTTCTACTTTAGAGCTTGTACGATTGAGTTTAACTTCTTTTTGTATTTTTTCAGTGACAAGTTGAACTGTTACTTTATTCAAAGACTCTATATCTCTAAAAATATTGACATCAAGTTCTTTTACTTTTGCAATGTCTTTGCACTTGTACTCAATTTCGTACTCGTATTCGCTATGACCAGCGCCGTGATCATGAGAATCAGAATCCAATTTTCTTTTGATCACGTTGCAGCCTGCAGATTCGTCAATAAGGAAAAGGTTGTAATCTTTTGTCAAAAGCTCAGTGACTTTTTTTAATCTATCCTTGTGTTCTTTTGTTTTTGCTTTTCCTTCGAACCCCACAAGATCCATTCCTGGTATATCGAGGTTAGCTTCAATTACATCTTTTTCAATAGAAATATTCAATTTAGCAATCCCATGAGAATGTGCTTTGTGCTCTCTATGATCAGAAGCATTGGACGAAATAGTAAAAAAACAAAATAGGGCCGAGATAAAAGCAAATAAAGAGAGTGTCTTCATGTGAGCTCCATTTTTGCAATTGTTTGCAATTGCATGTTACTTGTTCCTTCGTAAATTTGTCCGATCTTTGCATCTCTAAAGAATTTTTCAACGGGATACTCTTTGGTGAATCCGTTGCCACCAAATAAATCCACAGCCATCGAGGCAATCTTTTCTGCAGCCTTTGAAGAAAAGTATTTTGCCATAGCCGCTTCTTTTACGAAGTCTTGTCCGTTGTCTTTCAATCTTGCAGCATTATAAACCAGAAGTCTTGCCGCTTCGAGATCGATTCTCATTTCTGCCAACTGGAATTGGACGCCTTGGAAAGAAGAAATTGGTTTTCCAAACTGCTCTCTTGTTTGTACATACTTCAACGCTGCTTCGTAAGCGCCTTGAGCGATACCCACCATCTGCGCGCCAATTCCGATACGACCTTCGTTCAATGTCTCGATAGCTACTTTGTAACCAACGCCCACTTGCCCGAGAATGTTTTCTTTTGGAACCTTGCAGTTCTCAAATAAAAGTTCACAGGTCGATGAGGCTCTGATTCCCAGTTTATCTTCTTTTTTACCAACAGTGAATCCAGGGAAAGTTTTTTCAACCAAAAAGCATGTGATGCCTTTATATCCTTTTGCCGGATCAAGATTTGCAAAACACAAGAAAAGAGAAGCTTCGTTGCCGCTCGTGATCCAAAGTTTACTACCGTTAAGGACATAATGATCGCCTTTGTCTTCTGCTCTTAGTTTTAAGGCGAAAGCATCACTACCACTGATGGATTCAGAAAGAGCGTAGGCTCCAACCCATTCTTTGGCTAACTTTGGAAGGTATTTGTCTTTTACAGTGTCATTACCCCATTTCAGGAATGCGTTTGTTACCAAAGTGTTTTGCACATCCAAAA
Organism: Bdellovibrionota bacterium; assembly: GCA_040386775.1. Classification (NCBI taxonomy): domain Bacteria; kingdom Pseudomonadati; phylum Bdellovibrionota; species Bdellovibrionota bacterium. The sequence continues at coordinate 29,361 of JAZKEU010000008.1, forward strand.
GTACACTCACGGATGCGTCCACGCGGCCCAGTTCTTCTACAGCTAAACAAGCCATAGTTAATGAGCTCGCAGCGCCACCATATTTTTCTGGAGATTCGATTCCCATCAAGCCCATTTCGAAAAGTTTTTTTACGATATCGGGTCTCATCTCTGCTTTTTCGTCCATTTCTGAAACGTGAGGTTTGATTTCGTTTTCGGCAAATGATCTTACAGCATCTCTGAATGCGATTTCATCTTCAGAAAACATTGTTATTGCAGGCTGGGAAGGGCTCACTAAAAACTCCTGTGTTTATTGTCTTTGTATATGATTAATTTGGGTAACATACGGGTCTCTAAAGGTCAGCATAAACATAGGCAGTGAGTTTTTTAATCACGCTCCGCATCCTGCCTTTGGCTAGGAGGGAATAAACCTGTTCACAAATTCAAAGGACTCATAGTAAATTCAATTCATGTCAAATAAAGTCATTAGAGTTCTCATCGCAAAACCCGGTCTCGATGGTCATGACCGCGGGGCAAAAGTTGTTGCGAGGGGATTGAGAGATGCAGGTTATGAAGTCATCTATACAGGTCTTCATCAAACACCAGAAATGGTTGTTCAATCAGCTATTCAAGAAGATGTAGATGTTGTGGGGTTATCAATTTTATCGGGAGCCCACATTCCAATCGTCAACGCTATCCAAAGTTTGATGAAAAAAGAAAAAGTTTTAAAACCTATTTTTGTGGGTGGAATTATCCCGCAAGATGATTCAAAACAGCTGATCAAAGCAGGAATCCGTGCGGTTTTTGGGCCCGGCGCTACAATTGCAGAAATTTCTGATAAAATAAAAAGCTTAACAAATAAAAAATCCTCGCCAGTACCTAAAAAACCATCGACTCTGAAAAAAGCTAAAAGAAAAGTTAAGCGAAAAATTCAGCGAAAAGCTAAGAAAAAATAAAACTGAAAGGCCCCTGCCGAAAGGTCCCTAAAGATATGGATTGGTATGAATTTGGCGCAAAAATAGCTCTTATCTATGTTCCGCTTCTTTTCTCACTTTGCATTCATGAATATGCCCACGGAGTGGTGGCAAAGTGGAAAGGCGATATGACGGCAGAGCGACAAGGTCGTTTGAATTTAAACCCAATTTCGCATGCAGATCCTATCGGAACATTTGTATTGCCGCTTTCAATGCTCTGGCTGAATGGCCCTGTTATTGGATGGGGAAAACCCGTTCCTGTAGACGAAAGGAATATGAAAAATCCTAGAGTGGATATGTTCTGGGTTGCTTTTGCAGGTCCCATTTCCAATATGCTTATGGGTATAGTGGGAGCGATCATTGTGGCTGTTACGATGGTTTATTTCCCTGTTCAAAAATATTCTAACGCAGTACAGACTTTCTTTTTTGCGTTTATTCGTATCAATTTGCTTTTGGCGATTTTTAATTTGATTCCAGTCCATCCTCTAGATGGTGGAAAAGTTTTAGCAAGATTTTTGCCTCAATCTGCCAACGATAAACTAGAGGCGAACCAACAAATATCAGGAATGATTTTGATGTTCTTGATGCTGACGGGGATGCTGAGCTTTTTATTTCAGCCTATTGGAGCGGTCTCAGTCTATCTTGTAGCGTTCTTTCAATCCATCATTAGCTAAAAGCTTCATCGTTGCTTCAATATGAGTCTTTACATATTTTCATTTCCTGCCTTTTAGAGGTGAAACAATAATCTAGTCTTGGTATTTCTTTTTCAACAATAACTAAGGGAGAATTTTATGAAATTTTTAATCGCGACATTCGTAGTCTTAGTATCAATGTCTTCATTTGCAGACAGTTCTGAGTTGATCACTTCTTGTAAACTTTCAGGAGTTAGCGAAGAGGTGAAAATTGAAGGAACAGCTAACGTGGTAAGAATCGATGAAAAACTTTTAAGAATCAACGTGGATGCACTTCTAACTGTAGAAGAAGAGGAAGCAGACAAGCACGAAGGATCAGATGAAATCTCAAAAACTGCTACTTTGAATGGCCAAGAACTTAAAGATTACTTAGCTAAAGATGATTTAGGCCAGGTATTGGTAGAAAGACTCAATGGAGAAACTCCAGTAGAGTTAAAGGAATATCAAAGCAAAAACAATGAAGACGATGCTGCAGGATACTCTTTAACTCAGCTCAAAGGCGAAAAAGGGACTGTAAAGGGAATTTTAACAATCGGCTGGGGAGTTGCTTTTTGCGACTAAAAAGAGTCCGGTTCCAAACCGGGTTCCATTTATGTAATTTTTTAAGCATAACTGAATAATGTTGCTGCAAGTCATTATCCTGTCTATAACACGCACTCGTTTTACAAAAATCCCAGGAGTGCATGTGAAATTCAAGTTTTTGATGATGTTGATGGTGGCAGCAGCGCTTTCTTCTGCTTGTTCCAAAGGTGGGAATACTTTAGATAATTTGGATCCAAAAAATACTACGGAAGCTGAATTAGAAAAATTTGACCGAGAATATGAAGCAGCCACGGGTAAGAAAGCTCGCATTCCTGTAGGAAAAAGCACTTGTCGTTATACTCAATGTCCGGTGTTTGCCTTCGTAGATAAAGATTCGCAGAGCCTCACTCTGTACGTGAACGGAAAAATCCAAGAAGTTTGGCCTGTCTCTACGGGGGCTCCCGGTTATACCACACCACCTTTCAACAAAAATCCCAATGGCCGCATTTACGATGAATACATGTCTATATCAAATCCGGGCGGGGACTATGAAGGTTTAGGCAATATGCCTTACGCTGTTTTCATTGACGGCGGTTACGCTATTCATGGAACCACCAGAGGCAATTGGTCTAAACTAGGAAGAATCGCGTCCCACGGCTGCATCCGAATCCACCCGGACAACGCAAAAATTTTCAACCGGCTCGTCCGCCAATACAAACCCGAAAACGTCTGGATCGTCGTTCAATAAAGGGTGCTAGGTACAAAGCTCAAATTTGTGGCAAAAAAAGTGCCTTTATCAAAAGGAAAATCGAAATAACTCCTGACATATCAAAAATTTAGACTTCAACCCTTAGAAAGTACTTGAATGAACCTCAAAAACCCACTTCAATAGTGGGTAATGTCAGGGTTACACGTTAGTCTAGAACAATTTGAAGGTCCATTAGCTCTCTTGCTGTATCTTATTCGCAAAGAGGAGATGGATATCTATAACATTCCTATTCATCAGATCACTAAGAAGTACTTAGAACATATCCAGATGATGAAGAAATTAGATCTCGAAGGCGCGAGTGATTTTATCACTATGGCCGCAACTCTAATTCACATCAAATCTAAAATGCTACTTCCACAATACGATCAAGAAGAAGATGTGAACGAAGATCCACGCAAAGAACTTGTACAGCGTCTAGTGGAATACCAAAGATATCAAAATGCTTCGAAAGATTTACTCGATCGTCCAATCTTAAACAGAGATGTTTGGAGAAGAGGGTTTAAAGAAGATATCATTCTAGAGGAAAATCAAGGTATCGAAATCGACGATAGCGGATTATTTGGCTTGATCGCCGCTTTTAGAACTTGTGTAAAGGCCGCTCAAAAGAGAATTCACAAAGTCATGAAGAAGGGGCAATCGATCGCATCTAGAATTATGGAGATTCGAGATCTTTTAATTCCGGGTGAGAGAAGAATCATGAGAGACCTTATCACGCCAGAAGAAATGTCTAAGAACAAACTGCTCGTGACTTTTTTGAGTATGCTCGAGCTTGCGAAGATGGGTTTCGTTAAAGTATTTCAATCAGAACCTTATGCTGATATTCACGTTGAACCATTGAAAATTATTGATCGCGATGTGATACAAAGAGCGGAATCTTATGAGTCGCAAGATGTGGACGCAGCGGCAAATAGCATTTTGGCTAAGGGCGAAGCTTTTATGGCGGCCGAAATTCTGGCAAAAGCATCAGAAGTTATTATTCCAGATCAGCAATTGGAGTTAACTCCAGAAGCAATTATAAACGAACTGGCTTTGCAAAAAGCAGCAGTTGAAGAAGTCATCGATGACTCCGCAACAGATGAGGATATTATGTCAGCAGAAAAAGAATTAGGACTAGAATCAGCAGAGGGTGGGCTCGAGGGAGAAATGATTTCTTCCATGGAACCTATCGAAGATATTATTAAAGCAAGTCTTAGCCAAACTACAAGTCTTGAAATCGACGAAGAGATTTTCTTAACCGAAGACAATTCAGAAAAGCCTAGAGACGGCGAAATTTAAGGAAGAACAATGTCAGAAGAAAATGATATCGACATGAACGAAATGAATGAACTTGATATCGAAGTAGAAATGCAAGCTGCGGCGGATACTGAGGAAGTGTCCTATGCGCAAAATCAAACTTCAGATGAAATGACGGCGCTGATGGAAAAAGAAGGCCTTATGGCTGTTCCAGAAGAAGAAAGACAAGAAATCTTTATCGAAGAAGATCGTCTGAAGTCATTACTAGAAAGTATTTTATTTTCTTCACCAAAACCTATGACTTTTGATGCAATCAAAGCCGTTTTTAAAGGAACAAACATCAAGTCTAAACAATTAAGACGTGTTCTTGAAGATTACGCAGGAGATCTTGCGAGCCAAGAGCGTGGCGTATACATCGAAGAGATCGCCGGTGGATATCAACTTCGAACTAAAATTGAAAATGCAGAATTCTTAAAACAAGTTGTAAAACAACGTCCATTCAGAGTTTCGGGCCCAAGCATGGAAGTGTTAGCGATTATGGCTTACAAGCAACCATGTATTAAAGCCGAAGTGGACACTATTCGTGGAGTGGAGTCGGGCCATTTGATCCGAGTGCTTATGGATAAAGGACTTTTGCAATTCGATGGTAAATCTGATCTTCCAGGAAAACCAATGCTCTACAAGACAACTAAGAAATTCTTAGAAGTCTTTGGGTTAAGAAACATTCGTGAGCTTCCATCACTAGAAGAGATCGATCAATTGATTCCTGAAGGTATTGGCGGTGAGGAAGAAGAGAAAAAGACTCTCGACACTTTGACTGGCGAATTGTCGCTGGATTACGGCGCAAGAGATGCTGAAGCAGAAGAGGAATATTCTAAGATCACAGGTCGCCTATCTGAAATCTCAACTTCTTCGGAATACTTCGAAAAAGAAAAAGAAAGACAACGCGATCAAAAAGAAAAAGACAAAGCGGACGACATCAGAGAACGCATGATCATGGGTCAAGATGTTGAAAAAAACGAAATCAGTTGGTTGAAGCGTTTCGAAGAGAAGTTATTGGCCGCAGAAACTGCACCGGTTGTTGAGACCGTTGCTGAGGCGATGACTGAATCAACGACAGAAGTGGCCGAAGAAGTAGCAGAACCTACAGAGCAATCTGCAGCAGAACTCGCAGCAGAAGTGGTAGAGGCGATTCAAGAGAACGCGGATGAGCAACAAGACGTTTCAAGACTTGCAAACGCCGCAGCTGATGCTTTCAAAGCCTTCGACGACGACGACGACGAAGACGATATCAAAACCAAATTAGACGTTTAATAATCAAAATTTTATATTGCAAAGCAACACCGCCGCGGTGTCGCTTTGCGTTTTTATATAGTGCTCAATATCAAGGGTAAAAAAATATTCCCTTCTTACTCCACAAGGAGAAGGTTTTTTAAGATCCGCTTTCATCCCTTAGATAATTTCATAGTGTTCCTTTTGATGTTTACCTTTGTATTCGAGGCGTTCACCATTGTATGTCACCCCTTCTGAATGTTTTACCCGCAGCAATCAAATGCTGCACATTGCATTCAAAAGCATAGTCATTTTAAAGTGCACAGTCTATTTAGTCTTCACAGTACATGTTGAGTAGAAGTTTTACTTTTACAAAACAAGTCGTAGGGACAAATGTATCTTCCCTGATTAAGAGATACTAATTTATTAAAGACATAAACGTAAAAATTTATTCTTTGGGAGGTTTTATGAAGACATTATCAATAAGAAATGCAGTTTTGGATACCATAGAGAAATTTGTAAAATGTGCTGTTTTTTTATTTTTCTTACTAACTATGAATGGACTTTCGTATGCAAGCGAAAGATCTCCATGTGGTTTAAGCGGTACAGTGGATGAGAGAATCAGCGATTGTTCTAGTCAGTCTGATTTTCAAAAAGAAGGTTTTATTTTAGTTAGCAGAAAGCCTAGTTTGGGAGAGGTACGAAAAGAACTTTCTACTGGGCTTATTTGGAGTGATCGACTTCCAAGTAGATTTACTTATATTGAGTCCACGACAGCCTGTAATGCTGATTCCCTTGCTGTTAATGGCTCAGTTGGTGTCGCAGGCATTACCGATATTACATGGAGGAGGCCAACTTGGGATGAATACATAGAAGCCGAGAAGAATGGTATTCGAAAGGCAATGCCAAACATGGTTGGAAAAGTTGCAGATGACAATTTGTTTTGGACGGAGGATTGGGGGCTATTCGATGGTAGACGCGGTGTTATTACCTTCATGTCATTAGACGCGCCTTTCTCTGTTCGATGTGTATCTGGATCAAATACTTAATCAATCAGCGCTTATAACTTGTATTGATCACATGCCTATCCCAGAGAGGGATAGGATCTTTCTTCAATCTCAAGTGCCTAGCGATATTTTTGAATGTTTTACCCGCAGCAATCAAATGCTGCACTTTGCAGCAAAAAATGTGGTTATTTTAAAATATTTTGTATATAAGCCTCCTCATGGAAAAAATGACAACTGGCTTACCAAAAGAACATCCAACTACTTTTATCAGTTGGTTTCAGAGAGAATTTTTAAAAAGAAGAAGTAAGAACAGTGGCTATTCGATCCGTGCCTTTGCAAATTATCTTGGCTTGCCTTCAGGAACAGTATCGCATTTGTTGTCTGGCAAAAGAAAGCCTTCTGTAAAATATATTACTAAGCTTTGTGCAAAATTAGAAATGAGTCCCCAAGAACATGCGTTCATTCTCAACTCACTTGCAAAAAATCCCTCGTATGGAGATACGAGTTTTAGTCCGCAAGAGTACAGTCTAATCTCCATAGAATCTTTCAAAGTTCTATCGGAATGGTATCATTTTGCAATTTTAGAGTTAACTCATGTTAAGGGATTTCAATATGACCTCACTTGGATATCGAGAGAGCTGGGAATTTCTGTCATCGAGGCTAGGCAAGCCATTGAGAGGCTGTTGAAATTAGATCTTTTAGTAGAAAAAAGAGGAAAGCTCTTAAAAACTCAAAGCTTTGTGACTAATGGTGAAAACGATTTCGTGACAAGTTCGGCGCACAAACAGTTTCAACGGCACGTACTGCAGAGAGCACTAGAAGCCATTGATAACGTTGCAATCGAAGAAAAAGAAATCACCTCTATGACCATGGCAATTGACGAGTCAAAATTGCCGCAAGCAAGGAAGATGATGACAAAGTTTAGAAGAGATCTTTGCCAATTTTTAGAAAATGGAAATCAGACCCGAGTTTATAATTTAGGAATTCAGCTTTACCCACTGTCCAAGGGAACAAGAAAATAGGAGAAGTATAGTATGAAGAAATATTTTTTAAGTGCGCTGAGTGTGATGGCGATATTGTCACAAGCTCATGCTGGAGCTGAGGGCAAAGGAGGAAGCTTTCCTTATTATGAATCAAATGTGTATAAGATCATTAAATCTAGTCAGGCTGCTTTATTGGAAAAACTTAATAAATGGGACGAAGAATCTTTTTCAAAGGTAATAAATCAAGAATTTGCTCATCCTATTTCTCTAAAAGAGTTAAAAGGTATTATCTCACATTTGCAATTAAAACCTGCGGAAACTGGAACAGCTATAAATCCTTATGGTATCGAAGAGCCCTTAGCTATGCATTACGGTGTCGATTCTAAGGGGCAAAAATATATTGTAGCTTACGGCAGGCTTTTTGATTTTATAAATTATGAATGCAAAGTAGAAATTAAACACAACTCTATTGCAAATGAAATAGAAGTTGGTTCATGTTACAAGTTGGAGCTTAAATTACTGCACGAAGCTTTGCACCATTTTGGATACGAAGAAGACCAAGCTCAAGCGAATAAATATAAAATGCTTGAACTGATTGATATTGGTTTTAATATTTTGGAAGAAACTACCCACATAAAGTCTAAAAGCCTTCTGTATAAAGAAGCTAGCGAACAAATTATCCAGTGGGCATTCGAAGGAAAAACTTTTAATAAAGTTGTAACTTTGCAAGCAATTGATTCAAACAGTCCTGACTCAACATCCTCTAATAAATACTGGGGAATAACGTTGGATTTAAGAACGCCACGCAATAATTTATCGGAATTAATATTAGATAGAAAGACTTATGGCTCTTTCTATTATGACCAGTCATTTTTCTTAACATCGAGGCGCCAAAATTACGACATCCATGCAGAGACGATGCCATCTGAATTTAAATTAAGCTATGAAGATAAAGATAAAATTGAATATAGATCATCAGTGTTGAGTTCGGAATCAAAGGGACGCGTGACATTTAGTGAGAACAAATTAAAATTATCAGCTAATAAATATATTCATGTGTCTGAAGAAGGTAAAACTTTCGATAACACTCCATTTGAGAGCCTAGAGTCTCATTTAATCATATCAAAATTACCGCTTGGTCGGGAAATACATATTGATTTAATGGATAGAGTGGTATTTAGGGGGGCAAAAATAAAAATGGCATCTAGTAAACCTCCTACTCAATTAGTAATGTCTATCCATATTCCTTAAGGCAAAGCCAAAATTTCATCTCTCAAAAGCATCCAGATATCATAGTATCTGTATGCGGGTGGGGGATTGTCTTCTGTTTTGTGATCTGGCAAAAGATCTAAGCCTTTTGTTTTTAAAAGTAGATTTCTAACTTCAGGGTTTTGCTCCATCTTTGCTTTTAGAGCTTTGACGATGATCTCATAGTGAAGATTTTGATCCTTACCTTTGTATTCGATTCTTTGACCACTATAAGTAATCCAGGAGATATTTAATTTTTTAAGATTACTGTTAGCAATTTTTCCGGCGTTTTTGGCGTTCTCACCGACCATTTGTGAAACTTGTTTGCGCGTGTAGGGCCATTCCACTCTTGGGTCATTTCTTGGATCAGAAGAGTCTTCGAGATTTTCTGGGTACTTCATCATTTGCCAGAAACCTTCAACGCTGGCGTAGTTCTTAGAATCCAAGGTGAATGCTGTATCTGCAAAGTTTGAAAATAGGCCAAGTTCATTTCGCTTAGAAAGTATGACTTTCTTTTCTTCGCAAGATACGGACTGCGGAAGAATTTCCCAGTCCTTTGTATCTTGAGTCACAGGCTTCCACCATTCCTTTGGGTAAGGGCAGATGTTTTCTGATGATATTGCCAATGCAAGAGTGAGCGTGAGAAGCCAAGCCATTTGTTATTCCTACTCTGATAATTCAGTTGTGATGTCTTCTGCTGAAGCTGTCACTTGTTCTAAAAAATTGACCCATGCTGCTGAGATCTTATAAGCTTTTGGTCCAAGTGAATCCTTAGCTTTGCTGCTGATAATGAACTCAGAAAGTTCTTGGTAAAGATTTTCTACATCTGCATCCAAGCCCATAGCACTTACAACTTCTTCAACGTATTCAGGATGGTTGGTTTTCATGTACTGAGTGATTTCAGCACCCAATTTTCTGAACTCATTCTTTGTGATATTCACTCCGCTACGACCACAATTTTTTGTGTCATCAACACGACGGCTGAACTGCCAGTAGTCTCTCATTGTGGCTTTACGATCTTTACTTGGAATCGCACAACGTGCTTGCTCAAGAACGGTTCCTGTGAAAGTTGTTTCTCCATCTGCTGGGTTTTGGTAGTACAGCTTGAATTCTTCTTGGCCCGCATGGAATGAAGCAAGGAGAGTCACTTCTAAGAGTGCCGCATCCCAATGAGTCGTCACTCGTCCATCCATTAGATTTCGGGCTTGCTCTGCCATGTATACAGCTAAAAAATCTGAAAGCACAGTTTGTCCAAAGTCTGTCACTTTAGCATAATTTTTGGGGTTGCTATCAAGAAGAGATTCCAAAATTGCTTTGTAAAATTGAGGTAAGTTGTCGACGTCTTGATGTCTTGTGTATTGATCTAAATCATCGAGGTAAACTTTGTAGGAAACATCATTTGCAGGTCTTGTTGTCCCTACGCTAAAGCTTCTTCCTGATTTTTGTTCAGTCGTATCGTAGTGAACATTGTAAGCGTAATTGTTTTTATAAAATTGAACTGCAACCCCACCGCCACTGGCAAGCCCAAGAAAGGTAGAAAGATCGTAACGATCTACACTACGGTTCAATGCTGCAATTTTTTGAGGAAGATCATTCAGAGTTACCGTTTCTCCTTGAAGGCCTTCCGCGATTTCCATTACGGCTTCAATGCCTCCATTTCTTTGTACGTTTTTTTGGATTTTTTCATCCACGTACTCATAGACAGCGTTAATAGTTTCACCGTCGGCGATCTGGTAGCCCTCTGTTGCCACTTCATCAAGTGCGGGCTTAACTGTTTCTTTCATGAATGCGAGGAACGTTTGTCCTTTGTGTTGGCTCAAGTCATACACATGAGTGTAATTGTTCAGCAGAACATCTTGATCCGAAGCGTGAACGCTTAAACTTATAAAAAGAGAAAGTACCAATAAAATAGATTTCATTTTTCACCCCATTAGTTTTTAAATTAAACACTGAATATTGAGGTGGTCGGTAGACATCAAGTTAGGAATTGGCTTATGAACTTTCTACACAAAAATCATGCGCTCATTCATGACGAATACGAAAACAAAAACGATAAAGCGTTTAGTTTATGTAGTTTGAGGCAATACTTTCTGCGATTTTGATTCCATCGACAGCAGCCGATGTGATTCCACCAGCGTAACCAGCGCCCTCACCCGCAGGATAAAGTCCTTTGTGAGAAATAGAAATTAAAGTCTCAGTATCTCTTGGAACTCTCAAGGGACATGAGGTCCTAGATTCGATTCCATGAAGTTGTGATTCTTCGGAAATAAATCCCGGCATCTTATCGTTAAAATCTTTTAGGCCTTCGATCAAAGGTTTGATGATGTAGTCTGGTAGGATGTCATTGAAGTTGATAGGTAAAACTCCGGATGGTGAGGATGTGGGTAGGGCCTTGCCTTTTTTGTTTTTAATAAAATCTAAAGTTGTTTGCACAGGGAGTTCTTTGGTTCCGCCTTGCTTTTTGACTTCTTCAAAACATTTCTTTTCTAATTCACGACGGAGTTTCATTCCTCCGAAAAGATCGTCTCCGAATATTTTTTTGTGATCGATACTGATAACAATCGCTGAGTTTGCGAACTGGCCATTACGGTTGTAATTGCTCATACCGTTACAGACCAGACCGTCAGCTTCAGTACCGCTTGATAAAACGTATCCTCCAGGGCACATGCAGAAGCTATAGACGCCGATGCCAGTATCCGTATTGTAGGTGAGTTTGTAGTTGGCAGATTTTAATTTAGGATGTTCTGCAAATTTTCTGTATTGAACTTCATTCACAAATTTTTGAGGATGTTCTACACGCAAACCCATGGCAAAGGATTTTCCTTCGAGTTTTACACCGATATCATACAAGTGATCCAGAATGTCTGAAGCTGAGTGTCCCGTCGCCAGCACCACATGATCCGAATGATATTCTTTTCCGTCAGAAGTTTTAACGCCGGTGATTTTATCTTTTGTATGAACAAGCTCAGTCACCCGAGTATTGAAAATGATTTCGCAGCCGTTGGCTTCTAGATGTTTTCTCATCCTAGGCATGATTCTTCTGATTTTATCGGAGCCCACGTGGGGATTGGAAAGGTATTGAATTTCCGGAGGAGCTCCAAATTGGACAAGTCTATGGAGGACATAAGGAATAAAATCAGATTTGATTCTTGTGACTAATTTTCCATCACTAAAAAATCCTGCGCCGCCTTCACCAAAGCAGACATTGTCTTCGGGATCAAATTCACCATATCTCCAAAATCGGTTGATCTTAAAGATTCGTTTTTCAGTGGGGGAGCCGCGCTCTAAAAGTATGCAGGGAATGCCTCTTTCGATCAATCTTAAGGCACAAAAGAGTCCCGCGGGGCCTCCGCCTACGATAATGGGTTTTTTACCTTCGAATTTAATTTTTTCTACAGGAAAGTCATCGTCCATGGGTTTTTCACCAGGCAAATAGACTTCTAAGGTATAAACCTCGTGTATTGCGTGTCTTTTTCGGGCATCTACGGATTTTTTGAGGACGCGGTAGGATGAGAATTCAGGGATTTCTTTACGAATGACGTCTTCGAGGGATGTGTCCAAAGGGACTTTAATGTCTTTGAGAAGTTTCATTTTTATGCCTTATGGCCCAAAGCTAATGGGCAAAATAAAGTGATTCACTTAATTTATAGACTTGGGGTATATTTGGAAAGATGTTTTATTCAATCTTGTACGTTTTACCCAAAAACCTTGTCAGCTATCTGTTTGGATTGCTTGCCCAAATCACATGGCCGGGATTTGTCGTACGTGAAGTGATTAGAGGCTTTGCAAAAATCTATAAAATCGACCTTTATCAAGCAGAAAAAGAAATCGCAGAATACAGATCCTTGGATGATTTTTTTACGAGAAAACTCAAAATTGGTATTAGACCTATCGGTAAAGGGGTTGTTCATCCTGCAGATTCTAACCTCACTCAGTACGGAAAATTAGCAGGTGAGACTCTTATTCAAGCCAAAGGAATGCTTTATTCGTTAAAAGATTTTCTTTGTAATGATGTTCTTGCGGAAAGACTCTTTGATGGTTATTTTTTCCTCTATTATCTTTGTCCCACAGACTATCACCGTGTGCATTCACCGGTAGATGGATTCATTACAGATATCCATTATATTCCTGGAAAGCTATGGCCGGTAAATAACTGGAGCACCAGTAATATTAAAAATCTTTTTGCAATCAATGAAAGAGTGGTTGTAACTATTAAAACGGATCAAGGTGTTTGTTCACTGGTTATGGTAGGGGCGACCAACGTTGGAAAGATGACGTTAACTTTTGATAAAGATATTATTACTAATAAATTTTTAGATAGAAATCCAATTCAGAAAAAATACGATCAACCTATTGCAGTGTTGAAGGGCGATGACCTTGGAGCCTTTCATATGGGCTCCACAGTCGTGATGGTTTATGAAAAGAATTTTTTCCCAGCAAACCCTAACTTTGCGTCAGGGCCTGTTCGCATGGGTGAGAGTTTGTTAAAGGACTCTTAGTTTAGATCCGAAACGTAAACTGCCAGTAATTTTCCATCTAAAGAATAGTAAACCTTAAATTGAACAGCAAAGCTTGCCTCCGTGTTAACAGCTGCAAAAATATTTAAGTATCCTAAAGTTTCGCCAGTTGATTTTGATAAAACGACTCTGTCGTAGTTATAAACGACATTTGTATCAGGATCTGGGTAATTAAAAGAAATGTGATCAAAAGTATTGAACGGAATATTTTTAATACTGCGAGAACTGCTATCCTTATCTGTAAGCTTGTAAGCTGCTTCAGAACAGATAATTTTTGAGTCAGTATTTTCAACTGGATCTTGACACTCTGCTATCTCTAGGTCTACTTCCACTGCAAGTGTTGGTTGAATAAAACAAACTGTGATCAATGCTAGAATAATTTTTTTCATCTTACCTTTCTATTATGCCGGGTTTGCCGTCTGGATTTTTAATTTTTTCTTTTCTTTTAATTGTTTCACCCATATACAAAGGTTCTTCTATAGGATTTTTAGTTGCCCATACAACACATGAAACTGTTTCAGTTGCCTCATGGTATCCTTCTTCTGAATTATCAGCGAAATTCATGAAGAATACTGCTTTGATTTTTACCAGATCTGTGTTGAGTTCTTTATTTTTAAACCTCTTAAGCGCTTCTTGATCTGGGGTAAATACAAAGCTATTATCGCAACCATTGTTGAGGTAACATTCTTTATCATTACATTCAGCGTCTGCATCTAGAAGGTTCGACCAAACATCCGATGGAGAATTGGTGTTGTAGATTTTAAGTAGTTCAGATTTTGCAGAAGCTTGGCGTTCTACAAATTTTTTATTTTTTACTTCACATTCAAAATGAAAGTAAGGTTGCTCTTCTAAAACGTGCATCGTGGGAGGTGCGGTGTGAGCTTTAAGTGTAAACATTGCGATTAAAATTAAAATTGCAGCGATTTTTTTCATTTTGGTCCCCCTAGTTTTCTGATCTTTTCCTGATCTTTTAATACAATAATATTTTGTATGTACTGGAAAACGATCTATCCCTTAAAAAAACGACTGAAGGTTTTTGCGTAATTCCTTAATATTTTCTTCGATTTTTTCTAGGTTCGAGTGGAGTTGTATTGGATCTGAGTCTTTGCCTGTTAAAAGTTTATAGAGTGTCACTTCTAAGGCTGTGGCAATCCTTACATAAGGTTCGCCTTTGATTTGTCTGCCATATTCCCATTCTCGGTATGTTGAGACAGACACTCCGATTTTTTGTGCGATGTCTTTTGCGGATAATCCCTTTTCGACCCTCAGCCTTTTAAGCCGACTTGCAAAGCTTTCCATACGATCCCCCGTTCCCTAGGGATGCTTATAAGGCAAGAGAATATATAAATAAACTGATTATATTTTATCATTTTAATAAATTTATTTATCAAAATAATTTTGAATGTATTTCCAAATTTTTGTTCTTAAAGAATAATCCCTTAATTCAAAAATTCTATCTGGATAATATCTAGAAAACATTGCTATATCTAAGATCTCTTTAGTTGATTTTTTTATACCAATACCACTTGCGGTTCCTAAAAGATAAAATTTTATTTCACTCCCATATTTTTTTTTAAGAAAGATAGGTCCACCAGAATTACCCGGTACCAAGCCGCAATTCGATTTAATGATTATTCTGTTCTTGCTGTAAAAGCCACCTTTATTGGAGTTGCACCTTCGCATCGCAAGATTATCGAGAAGACTCAATTGTCCTTCTTGAAGAGCTCCTATGTAAATCAGTTCGATTCTAGATTCTAAGTTCCCAGGATAATAGGAAACAAATGGTAAGTTGGGAATATTTTTCTCTAAAACAACAAAAGAAAAATCATGATCAATTGATTTTTCATTCAAGAAAAATTCACCATTAAAGTCACGCACATTAAAATTTTTATTTCTCACCACAGTTTTAATAGAAAAAGCAGATTGAGAAATGGACAGATCTTGATGGTTAGGGAGATCAAAATAAATATTTTTCTCACCTTGTATTCCATCAATACAATGACTGGCAGTAAGCACTACTTTGGGAGCGATAACAATGCCAGAGCAAAAGTATTCAGTAGTAGAGTCATTTGCCAACCTTACAAAACGTCCTGTCACTTGCTGTATTTCTTCAAGCGACATTCCATTTCCTATTACAGAATTTGCAAAAGAAGGTAACGCTCCAACCATGTGTACAATGGTAGTAAAAAATAATAATAAAATATTTTTCATAGTAAACAGAATATCCCTTTTAGGGTATGAATTCCATTTTGTTATGGGCGACAGAAATTTTTTCCTGGATCGTCAAAAAAATGTACGACATTCAAAGTCCTATGGAACGCATTCAAACTTAAATGGAGCACCAGAAATGGCCTTTACCATGTCTTCTGGCGCATTGGGCATAACCTTTTTAAGACTGGTTTTAACCAACTGATAGTTTAATTCATAGGTCAGAGGTTGGAATTTGTCGTTGATATCACCATGAACTTTACTTTTTAAATCAAAATATTGTCGCTGAGAACATTCTGGTGGAAAGCTTTTAAGTGAAACGTTAGCTACTTTGAAAGAGCTGAACGTAGTCTTAAAGTGGCTTACTAAATTTTCTTTGTCATAAACAATTTGCCATTGTGTATAGCTACCTACGCTGACTTTTTCTCTTTTTACAGAGTCGAGAGATTTAAAAGCGTATTCGATGGGATCTTGTGTATCTTTGTAAGTTCTTAAAAGATCATTGAGGCGAACAAAGCGGTCAAGAGATGCATAGTTCTCCCAAATCACATTGTAGTTTCCTCCAAAATTTTTAAATAAAGACAAATAGCTCATAGAATCTTTGTGAGTAGAATTTGTGATCACATCAAATCCATATTTTTCATAAGTTCCAATTGCAGCTTTGCCATTCACAAATTCAATGGTGGTGCAGTTTCTTTCAAGGTCACAAACAAAATAATGAACCTTAGCGTAGATAGGTTCAATTCTTACAGTTTCAAGGGTTTGAACAACTCCCGCAGTTGTGCTTTGAGTATCCAAGGCATACTGAATCCATTGGAGTTCATTAAAGACAGCTTTTTCATCTTGTGCAGGAAAAATACTCTCATCGAGCCAAAGAACTTCAATGCTTAAACCTTTTTCGTTGATCCCGCCATTAGGGAAATCCAATCCATATTGGTTGAATGTGAGACTTGAATGTTGAGAGACCCATTGAGTTTTCTTTTGGTCAGGTTTTAGGGTGAGCGAGAATTTTTGTAAGCCCTTGGGATTATAAATCACGTAGGCATCGCCAAAACTCCAGTCATAATTTTTCCCAACATAGGTGTTAAAATGAGGTTCCAGTTGAAAACTGGAACATGCATGTGAGTTGGAATAAACAAATAAATTGATTGTGATTGCTATAACGAAAATACGAAACATAATTTTTCCCCTTAGATAAACCTAGTTTATTCAAGGGAGGTGATACCTGTCATTAAATAAATACTGCAACTTATATATTTGAGTTATATATCCGAAAAAGATTTTTTTGGATCAGCAGTTTCGTATTGAGCCAGTTCGCCGACATAAATTTTATTTTCTATAATGCTGTTAACTTCATAGGTAAGCGACTTCCAGGTCAATTCGTGTCTGAGGTAAAGTTTATTTTTAATACTCAGTAAAAATAAGTGGTTCCCTTGGAAAGGCATCGCTCCAACATTGCACTTGTAAATAGGGCTAAGTAGTTTTACTTTGTACTTGATGTCTGAACCCGTCTTAAAGGATCTGTTGGCAATCTCGCACTTTCTGACCCATTTAGCAGATACCTCGCTTTTAGATTCTGAGGAATAGTGAATGTAGAGATCTCCACTAAAATCAATATTGGATATCTCTTTTTTTACTGCTGGAGTAACCGACATAGCATTGGCAATGTTCAATTGAGATAAGTAGATGGAGAATGTAATAAAACTGAATAGAAATAAGTTTTTCATACAACACCAACATACCATGATTAAGATGTGTCCGACGGGGACTTGTAAACAAGAAATGCTTGTCAAAATATTCGACGAAAAAATCTCAGGAAAGCTTTAAAATAGATATGAATAATCAAGATACATGGCTTTGTATGTTTGGGTATGGCGATCTCTGGCTTCAAAATCGGGTTCTGTGAACTTATTGAAGAACGCGCTGATACCGTATCCCAATCCTAATCTTGAAACCTTACTGAAGTTATAAAATACATCAGCTCTCAGCTGAAGACCGTTACCGTGAGGTTTGTATTCTATGATGCTGTCGGTGTCGGCCGAGGAGATATAAATAAAATCAAAGCTTCCTCGAAGATCAAAGAGTTCTGTTGCTGGAATACTTCTCTCTACGCCTAAAAGAATTCCTGATTCAGACTTGATATAAAAATCCTGAGTATTTTCGAGTTTAAAATTATTGCTCATTCCATAATACTGAAGTTTTAAAGTGATGTAGTTTTTGATGATGGTTTCATCGAGAATCATTTTATAGATCACACCGACTTGATAGACCTGCTGAGAAGCAGAGGTTCCATTCAAGGTCCCGGTGCCTAAGGCATTTTGCGCATGGAGAAAGCTTCCAGAAAAGCCCCAGCGTTTGTAGATTTGGTTTTCGTAAACGAACTCTACGAAAGGCATTTCATTTCTAGAGTTTAATTTTAGAGGATCAGAAGGTTTATTGGCAGAAACCTGCAGTAACCCTGTGCGAATATCAAAAGAACCTTTTTTATAAAAATTTTCTTTTTGGATTTCTTGAAGAATGGCTTTTGATTCTGCAAAATTTTCTTCGGTGGTTTCAATTTGCGCGATAGCTTGAAAAGACGCCGTAAAAATAGTTAAAGCAAAAATAGTTAAAGTTAAAAAACCAAAAAATTTCATTTGATCTCACTTGTTGCAATAATTTTAGGAAGAATCAGAGAGAGGATCAAGTCTTATTCGTTGCGAGTCCGGTTGGCTTGTCGATTGCCTTTGAAATATGATGATGGGTCTACGGCAACTTCTGCAATTCTCAGTTCAAAGTGAAGGTGAACGCCGGTAGCTCGCCCTGTGCGCCCCATTCCACCGATCTTTTCGCCAGCCATAACCCATTTGCCTTCACGCGTGTTGATTGTATTCAAGTGAGCGTAAAATGTCGCATAGCCATTGGGACTTTCTACAATAACGAGTTTTCCGTAACCTTGAAAATCGCGACCGGTGTAAATGACTTTTCCATCATGAGCGGCTAGTATAGGAGTATTTTTTGATCCGCCAAGATCAATCCCTTGATGTCTGGATCTTTTTGATCCGGCTTTAAATCCTTGAGTGATGCGAGGGGAAGAAACGGGCCATCTTAGTTTCAACTCATCAACGATGGAGGTTTTTCCTATGGGCGTGCCGACACCGTTAGGTATTCGCATTTGGCCAGGGCCAACGTAGTCTGCCGTTTCCAGACTTCCGCAAGAATTAGATACAATTAAAATAATACCTAAAATGTAGGTCCTAAATATATTCTTTGCCACTCCATATATGGTGCCACTTTTTGGGGAGAATTTCAAATTTTTAAGGACCAAAGTCGATTAATATGTTGGTTAATATATAGGGAAACTATCGCAAAGTTCTTTGATTTGGCCCTTCACTTTTTCGATATTTTTCATGTCCTCTTTATTTGCAAGAACTTGACCAATCCATTGAGCGATTTTTTTCATTTCAGATTCTTTCATTCCTCTTGAGGTAAGAGCCGGAGTTCCGATGCGAATCCCACTCGTGACAAAGGGGCTGCGCTTTTCATTGGGAACTGTATTTTTATTTACGGTGATTCCTGCTTTATCTAGTGCTTCTTCAGCTTCTTTTCCAGTGATGCTTTTGTTAGATAGATCTAGCAGCATCAGGTGATTGTCTGTTCCGCCAGTCACAAGTTCGTAATCCAACTTCATTAATTCTTCGGCCAAAACTTTTGCGTTCTTCATGACTTGTTTAGAATATTCCTTGAAATCTGGCTTAAGTGCTTCACCGAATGCCACGGCTTTGGCGGCGATAATGTGTTCGAGTGGTCCACCTTGAATTCCGGGAAAGATTTTTGAGTTTACTTTTTTAGCGTCCTCTTCAGTTTGGCTCATGATCATGCCGCCGCGAGGGCCTCTCAAGGTTTTGTGAGTCGTCGTTGTTGTATAATGGGCGTAAGGAATTGAAGAAGGAATAAGTCCCGCAGCTATAAGACCAGCGATATGAGAAATATCGGCTACTAGAGTTGCACCAACTTCATCCGCAATTTCTCTGAATTTTGCAAAGTCCAAAGTCCTTGGGTAGGCACTAAATCCTGCTACAAGAATTCTAGGTTTTACTTCCTGAGCTTTTTTTCTAACAGTATCATAATTGATGAGGCTGGTTTTTGCATCTAACCCATAAAAGTGTGCGTCAAATAAAAATCCACTGAAATTCACAGGAGATCCATGCGTCAAGTGTCCACCATGGGATAAATCCATTCCCAGAACTCGATCACCAGCTTTTGCGCAGGCAAAAAACACTGCCATATTGGCTTGAGACCCAGCATGCGGCTGAACATTGGCAAACTTAGATCCGAACAATTGCTTCGCTCTTTCAATGGCTAAGGTTTCGATTTCATCCACCACGTGGCATCCACCGTAATAGCGTTTTCCGGGGTATCCTTCGGCATATTTGTTGGTGAGAATGGATCCCTGAGCTTCCAATACGCTTTTGGAGACGTAATTTTCAGAGGCAATCATCTCTAATCCGAACTTTTGTCTTTGGTTTTCTAGTTCAATAAGTTCGGCAATTTTAGGGTCGTTGTCCTTAAGCATGGAAAGCTCCTTTGGCGCGAGATGTATTGGAGCTAGTTTCTATCAACTTTTTAGACAGGTCATGTAATTTTTATGAATAACTTGTTCCTAACACGACGTTTTATGTTTTTATGGTATAAAAAGGCTATTAAAAAGTTAACGCATAAACGGAGCAATTATGAATTTTACTAAAATTATCGTTGGTGTTTTATTACTCACTTCAAGCCAAAGCTTTGCGCAAGTGGACTTTGTTTTAAATAAGCGTACACATAGATTGTCTGCAAATATGGAAAATACCATTCGGGAATCCATCTCTACGAATTGCCCAGCTTTTGACGCTCATATAGGAAAAGAAATTTTTACCCGAACGGGCAATGAAGGCGATGATCATGTTCGTTATCCAATTCATTACTATACGGTGATTGAGTATCGTATTTCTGGCGGTTTCGATACAGATGGTTATCATCCTCTTCCGGAACAACAACGCAAGCTAATGGTTGGAACTACCGTGCAGGCAGATGGAAGCTTTGCAGTTCATTACTATAAAGATTCTCAGTGCTTTTAGTCCTTATGTGAAATTTCAGTTTTCACGGGCCTTGATCAATAAGATTAAACTTCAGTTTTTAGGTTCCATTCTTTAGCTAAAATACTGTAAACGATGTGATCTACAAAATGATCGTAGAGCCATTCGTTTTCGCGAAGAATTCCTTCTTCTTTAAAGTTTAAACTTTTAGGAACGGCTTGGCTGGCCGTATTTCCAGTGGCGCATCTGATTTCAATTCGATTTAATTTCAGCTCATGAAAGGCATAATTAACCACAGCTTTGGTAGCTTTTTTAGCCAGGCCTTGACCTCGGGATTCTTCGCCAACCCAATAGCCGATAAGAGCATTTTTATTGCTAGTATTGATTTCTCGAAGATCTATAATCCCAGCGATTTTATTTTCATTCCAAATAAGAAAGCAGAGAGATACTTTGTCTGCAATTAACTTTAGCGTAGAATTGATAAAATATTCCGTGTCCAGAGGAACTTTAGAAAGATCCAGCCAGCCTAACCATTGACGAAGATAAGCTCTATTTTTATCTGCAAGATTAAAAAACTCTAAAGCATCTTCTTTTCTAATTTGTCTAAGCTCTAATTTAGAATCGATTTTTAAAATCATAGATTAGCAAAGTTTCTTTACTCTGTTGGTGTGGCGGCCTTCTAGGAATTTTGTTTTTAAGAAGGTGTCCACGATTTCAGTTGCTAGAGTGTAGGGTAGGATGCGTTCGCCGATGCAGAGCACATTGGCATTGTTGTGTTCTCTGGAAAGTTTTGAAGTCACTACGTTGTGGCAAAGAGCTGCGCGGATATGCGAATGTTTATTTGCTTTGATGGCCATACCTTGACCAGAGCCACAAATGAGAATTCCCATGTGTTGTGGATTCTGATCCAAGCTTCCGGCAGGCAAAAGTTCACAAAGTTTTTCGGCGTAATCTGGGTAATCCACGCTTTGAGTGTCGTAAGTTCCAAGATCTTCAAAATGAAGTTCATGAAAATGTTCAATGATATATTTTTTGAGATTATAACCAGCATGGTCTGAAGCGATTAGAATTTTCAAAAGAGCCTCCTTTAGGAAAAGTCAGGTAACTTTAGAAAAGACAACTGAAGCGTTTGTTCCACCAAATCCGAAGCTGTTATTTATAACATGATTGATTTTAGTATTTCTTGCAGTTTTTGGCACATAATCCAAATCACAATCAGGCGATGGATTTTCTAGATTGATTGTTGGAGGAGCCACTTGATCGTGAACGGCCAAGGCACAGAACGCACTCTCTAGAGCGCCAGCAGCACCAAGCAAATGTCCGGTCATACTTTTTGTACTAGAAACCATTATTTTTTTAGCGTGATCTTTAAATACGTGTTTGATAGCAAGAGTTTCTAAACCATCACCAACAGGAGTGGATGTTCCGTGAGCATTCACATACTGAATGTCTTCAGGGTTTAATCTGGCGTCGGTGAGAGCTGCTCTCATTGAATCTTGAGCGCCTCTATGCTCCGGTGCGGGTGAAGTGATATGGTATGCATCACTACTCAAACCGTAGCCAGTTATTTCAGCGTAAATTCTTGCGCCTCTTTTTACTGCGGCTTCATAGCTTTCCAAAATTAAAACAGCAGAACCTTCGCTCAATACAAAACCATCACGGTCTTGATCAAAAGGTCTTGAGGCTTTTTTAGGTTCATCGTTTCTGGTAGAGAGAGCTTTCATATTTTCAAAGCCTGCGATTGCTGTTGGTACGACTGCACTCTCTGCTCCGCCTGCGATCATCATATCCGCAAATCCTGATCTCACGTACCTTACGGCTTCGCCGATAGCGTGAGCTCCTGAAGAGCATGCAGAAGTAATGCAGTAGCTTGGACCTTGTGCTCCGACTCTCATACTCAAATAGCCAGCTGCCATATTGGCAATGACCATAGGAATATAAAATGGAGAAACTCTCCCGTGACCTTTTTCAAGGAGGTTAGAGTGTTGAGCTTCGATCGCCGGTAATCCACCGATTCCCACGCCGATAAAGCAGCCTACTTTTTTTCTGTTGAGATCGTTGATTTCAAATCCTGAATCCTTCAGAGCATCTTGGCCAGCGACCATTGTCAGCTGAATGAAGCGATCCATTTTTTTGACTTCTTTTTTTTCGATGTAATTTTCAGTTTGAAAATTCTTAACTTCGCCTGCGATTTGACAATCGTAGGTTGAAGCATCGAATTGCGTGATGCGGTCAATACCAGAAACACCTTCTAGAATATTCTTCCAGGATTCACGAGTTGTGTTACCAGTGGGACAGACAAGTCCAATCCCGGTAACGACGACGCGTCTCTCAGTCGAAGGTGTTGATCTAGTATAGTTCATCATTACAGTTGAACACCTTTTGACTCAAGGTAGTCTTGTACGTTTTTAACAGAAGCTAATTTCTCAGCGTCTTCATCTGGAATTTCGATATCGAATTCTTCTTCCATAGCCATAATAAGCTCAACGATGTCTAGGCTATCAGCACCTAAATCGTCGATGAATTTTGCTTCAAACTTTACTCTCTCTGGATCTACACCAAGTTGTTCTACGATGATGTCTTTGATCTTTGGTTTTACAGTTGCCATTTTAATTCTCTCCTCTTAACCTTTGGTGGCGGATTCTCGCCACACCTAAAGTGTTAGTATATTAATATTCTAATTTTAAAAACCCAATTCATGTCCGATCTAATTCATATCTGGTCTAATTCATATATAAGCCACCATTGACGTGCAACGTGTGACCTGTGATGTAGCTTGATTCTTCGCTCAATAAAAACGCGACAGCATTAGCTACATCCTTTGCGCTTCCAACTTTTCCTAAAGGAATTCTGGAAAACATTTTTTCTTTTTGTTCTTCCGTGAGTTCTTGAGTCATATCCGATTCAATAAATCCTGGAGCAACACAATTTGATCTAATATTTCTACTTGAAAGTTCTAAGGCAAGTGATCGGCTAAAACCTTCGACACCTGCTTTAGTTGCTGTGTAGTTCGTTTGTCCTGGATTTCCAGTGTGACCTACAACGCTTGAGATATTTACGATAGAACCTTTTCTCGCTTTTAACATAGGTTTGAGTACGAGCTTAGAGCAGTAGAATGCACCTCTCAAGTTCACTTGATAAACTTGATCGAAATCTTCTAAAGACATTCTCAATATCAATTGATCTTTGGTGATTCCTGCGTTGTTCACTAAGCCATCGAGGCCTTGGAATTTTTCTAAAATTTTTGCGATAGCCTCATTCATGGAAGTTTCGTTAGAAACATCCATTTGTACCATCATGTGATTGGAGGGATTTTTAAGACTACTCAAGATTTTTTCAGCAGATGCTTGGTTTGAAGAATATGTAAAAGCAACGTGTGCGCCAAGTTCAGCAAGATGCTGAACTATTCCGGCTCCAATACCGCGGCTTCCACCAGTGACTAAAATTTTCTTTCCGGTCAAATTCATTAACGAAATCCCTAGAGATCTGCCTCTAATTTTTTGAAATCTTCAATAGTTTCGATATTCAATGTTGAGAGAGCCTCGGAGTCAATTTTTTTCACCAATCCGCTCAATACTTTGCCTGGGCCCACCTCTATACAACGCGTAACACCTAATTCTCTCAACTTTATAACGCTTTGTACCCATTTTACCGGGGCAGAAATTTGTGAAATTAGGTTTTTTTGGATCTCATTTGCCTCTGATGTAGGCATCGCTGTAACGTTCTGAACCACTGGGAATTTAGCCAAAGAGTACTTTAATTTTGAAATCACGGGAGTCATCTCAAGTTGTGCCGGCATCATCATCGAGCAGTGGAATGGGGCAGACACATTAAGGGGAATGAACTTGGCCTTGATTTGTGTTGCAAGCTCTGAAGTTTTCCAATTGGCCATCAACCATTCTCCCGCTTTTGCAGATCCACTGATCACAACCTGTCCAGGGGCATTGTAATTTGCGGGTTCTAGAATTTCTTTTGATTCTTTTTGAACCCACTGACAAATTTTTTCTACATTTTCATTTTCACAACCCAGAACTGCGATCATCGCACCTTCGCCCGGAGGAACTGCTTTCTGCATCAATTCGCCTCTGATGCGAACAGTTTTAATCGCTTCAGCAAAATCAAGCACACCGTTGGAAACCAATGCTGAATATTCCCCAAGAGAATGTCCAGCGCAGATCTTTTTCTTTTCTTTTAGAATGTCTTTTAGAATTCTATCAAGAGCTACGCTCACTAGTAAGATTGCAGGTTGTGTGTTGTGCGTGAGTTTTAGATCGGAATCTGGTCCGTCAAAGAGAAGCTTTTTGAGATTGATTTGGAGAGCGTCACTGCCTTCGTCGAAAGTGTGCTTAACATCTTTGAAGTTTTCGTAAAAAACTTTACCCATCCCTACAAATTGTGATCCTTGGCCTGGGAAAATTAAACCTAACATATAATCCTTTACTTAAATTTTAAATAAACAGGCGAAATCTTAAATACCTCAAAACTTACTTAAAGTTCTTTTACTTACGCGGCCGAGCGGAATCTTTTAAAATATAAAAATCTCATCGGCCTTGTGGTCGCCTGTTTATTTAAAATTTAAGTAAAGCGCTTCCGGAAGTCAAACCTGCTCCAAACGCGGAGAGTAAAATGTGTTGGCCACGTTTAATTCTGCCATCAGTTACGGCATGATCAAAAGCAATTGGGATTGAAGCAGCAGAAGTATTACCCGTAAAATGAATTGTACTTACGACTTTTTCCGTTGGAATTTTAAAATGTTTTGCTACGGATTCAGTGATTCTCATGTTTGCTTGATGGGGGATGAACCAATCCACTTTTTCTAAGGGCATATTGTTTTGGTCCAGAGCCATTTGAGCGCAATCCACAAGAGTTCTTACCGCATTTTTAAAAATCTCTTTACCCTTCATATTGATGTATTGAAATTCGTATTCAACGACTTTGTCTGAGAAAGGTTGAGTCGGTTTGTGGTTCCCTTTGAGTTCTAATAGGTGTCCCAATTGTCCATCAGCAAAGAGGTGAGTGCTATAGATTTTAGAGTCTGAATTTTCATCAGCTCGCGAAATAATTACGCAACCGGCTCCATCACCAAAAAGGATCGAAGTGTTTCTGTCTTTGTAATCTACGAGTCGAGTTAAAATCTCAGCGCCAATAACCAAAACATTTTTGTACATTCCTGTTTTGATAAATTGATCGGCAATAGAGAGTGAATAAACAAAACCAGAACACGCTGCGGATAAATCAAAAGCAAAAATATGTCTGCATCCGAGCTTAGCTTGGACCATACACGCTGTTGAAGGCATTACTTGGTCCCCGGAAACGGTTGCCACAATGATCATATCGATGTCTTCAGGTTTTAGATTGGCTCTTTGAAGGGCGACCCTCGCGGCATTCACGCAAAGGTCACTTGTGACTTCTGATTCAGATGCGACAGAACGCTCTTCGATGCCCGTGCGCTCGACAATCCATTCGGCTGTCGTGTCGACCATTTTTTCAATGTCTTTATTAGTGAGTTTCTTGAGTGGAAGGTAAGAGCCAGTAGATAGAATCTTGGAGTTGTACAAAGATGCTCCCTTACCTTAAAAGTTATTAAAGATTATTGCTTAGCTGCAACTACTAGGCGGCCTTTATAATGACCACATGATTTGCAAACGATATGTGGTTTTTTTGCAGTTCCACAGTTTGCGCAAGTTGAATTACCAGGCTTAACTAGAAAATCGTGTGATCTTCTCATTCCTCTTTTTGATCTCGTCATCTTATCCGATGGATGAGCCATGCTATGTTCCTCGTTCTTTTATGTAGTTTTTTTGAAAGGATGTAATTTCGCTTGTCTGACACATGTTTGTCAAACACAAATTAAGGTTCCCTTCGATTTAGTTTTTCTTAAGGTTTTTAAGTACTTCAAAGGGGCTCTTTAAAGGACTTTCAACGTTTTGCTGTAGATATTTTTGGTATGGAGATCCTTCAACACAAAGAGGTTGGCCGCTGGCATTTACTTCTTGCGTGCATTTTGGTTGAATTGGCATATTTAAGCCCACTAATTCATCAACTATGGGTCTTAAATCAATTTCATTGCCGTTCACGTAATGGATTTCAAGATCATTGGGGTCCACATCCACTTCTTTAAGCTGTCTGGCAATCTTTCCCTCTATCATCATCATTTCATGGAATTTTTCTTTTACCGGAACTTTCATGGGGCTGGTACAAAACGAACATTCCGTATCGATTTCTGCTTCCACTTCGCCGTTGATGTCGAAGCCATTTTTGAGCGGATATATAAAGCCTTTAACGCTTAAACCGTCTTCTTGAAAATCAAAATCTTCTCCCTCATGAGGGATATCGCGCGCTGAAATAATCATGGGGCAAAACATATGACCTTTGGTGGGTTTTTTCAATGTAAAACTGGAAGAGGTGGGAAGTCGGGCTTATACTCTATAGATATGCAAAAAAAATTCAACATCCTGGTCTTATTAGCATTACTTTCTGTCTCTCAAGCTGCTCTTGCGGTGAAAGAAGTTATCTTTAGGCAGCAGACCCAAGTTTATTCAAAACGAAATGAAAATTCAGAAGTGCTCGGAGTTTATGATCGCGGAGACACGGTTCCGATTTCCAGTAAGGTTTATGGTGCTTGGAGAAAAGTGATCGTGGATGTTCAAGGCAAAAAAACTGTGGCCTGGGTGCTTACAAAAGACATTCGTGGTGCGCGGATCAAAGACTCAAAAGCTCGTCAAATGGAAGAAGATGAAAAGGATGGACAGATCTCTTACCGCCGAAGAACGGGCGTAGGAATCATGGGGAATCTTTCTTATGTTTATCAAACTCAGGGTTCCGTGAACGTACAGACCAGCATTCCGGGTGTTACTCCCGAGGTGAGCTATTCCAGTTTGAGTGGGGCGAACGTGTTTGTAGGATTATTTGGAGATTTCAATATCTCAGATACGATGGCAATCCGTGGGTATTTCGCAATGAGAAACATGAAAAGATCAGGTTCGGCGGCAACTCAAGGCGCGAGCGGTAACTTTACGATCACGCAAGATATGATGGCGCTGGGATCTACTTTAAAATTCTATGCTTCAAAGAATGCAATATTCTGGTGGGGGCCGGGCCTAGAGATCGCAAAGACGACAAAGTTTGACGTGAAAGGCAGCACACCTATCGATACATCATTTGAAGGTACCGTTACGGAAGATCCATTGTACGCCCTGGCAACATTGAGTGCGGGTTACGATTTGAATTTGTCCGGCAGGTTCTTTATTCTACCAGAAATCAAAGTGGGAATCGTACCCAATGGTGATCCCATTCTCATGACATTCGAAGTGCTCATTCCCATCGCATTCACCTTCTAAAAAGGTACCCCCTAGTTTTTCGCGTCCATAATGCGTCAAAAGGACTGACATCCTAATATTTTTTAGGTAGAACATTTTTCTGTGGCTGAAATTGCAACGTTAAATCAAAAAACTATCAATGATGAGATAGCAAGGCGTAAAACCTTTGCCATCATCTCGCATCCTGATGCGGGGAAAACAACTTTAACTGAAAAATTGTTGTTTTATGGCGGCGTGGTGCGCGAAGCGGGTTCCGTTAAGGCCAAAGCTGGAAAGAAACACGCAACATCCGACTGGATGGAGATGGAGCGCAAGCGCGGAATCTCGATCACTACAACGGCGATTCAATTTGAACACAAAGGCTTTTGTATCAACCTTCTCGATACTCCCGGCCATAAAGACTTTTCTGAAGATACTTACAGAACATTGATGGCTGTGGATGCGGCCGTGATGTTGATCGATGCCGCAAAAGGTGTCGAGGAGCAAACTAAAAAACTTTTTCAAGTTTGTCGTAAGGCGGGAATTCCGATTTTTACCTTCGTCAATAAGCTCGATAGAGAAGCGAAGAACCCTCTGCAAATCATCGATGAAATTGAAAACGTTCTTAAGATGGACTGCACAGCAGTGAACTGGCCGATCGGCAGTGGGCAATCTTTCCGTGGAGTTTATGATGTTTTGGATAAGCAATTCCATGCTTTTGACATTGCGGTTTTAGAGCGCGGTGAAAAACCAAAATCTCAAACTTATGAATCTGTAGAAGATTTAAAAACTCATCCCGACTTTCAAACTTCATTTGTACAGCAAGCTCTTGATAATTTTATCAACGAGATTGATTTGATCAATACAGCAGGACATTCCTTTGATAAAGATCGCATCATGAAGGGTGATCTTTCGCCGGTGTTCTTTGGATCCGCGATGAATAATTTTGGTATGGAGCTGTTCTTAGACTACTTTATTGATCTTGCGCCCAGTCCGGTGCCGAGAGCCACAACCAAAGGAACAACTCATTCTCAAGCGGAAAAATTTTCTGGCGTGATTTTTAAAATTCAAGCCAATATGGACGTGAATCATCGAGATAGCTTGGCGTTTTTAAGAATTTGTTCGGGTGCTTACGAAAAGGGTTTGAAAGTGAATCTTCCTCGAACGGGCAAAGAATACAAGGTGAACAATGCTTTTTCAATTCTGGGTAGAGATCGAACTCCGATTGATAACGCTTTTGCTGGGGATATCATTGGTATCGTGGACACTTCCAATTCGCTTCGCATTGGCGACACATTAGCTGTACAAAAAGATATTGAATACGTTGTGTGGACAAGATTTTTACCTGAAGTGTTTGCCGATCTAAGATTGATGGATCCTGAAAAAAGAAAACAACTGAATAAAGGTTTAGAGCAATTGTCAGGCGAGGGAATTATCCAGTGCTTAACCACCTCTACTCAATCGAGCGTGCTGCCAACGTTGGGAGCTATTGGGGATCTTCAGTTTGAAGTATTATCAAGTCGGCTTCTTTCGGAGTACGGCGTGAATGTGAAGGTGACTAAGCTTCCGTGGGTGACGTCACGGCTCCTGGTTACTGATACCGATGAATATAAAAATTCAACATCCAGTGATTGGACCTTTATCAATGATGCTGATGGAAATACAGTGATGCTCTTTTCGACGGAGTGGAGTGTGCGAACTTTCGAAGCCATAAATAAGGGTGTAGTTTTGGCTTCGGACTACGAATCCTTTAATAAATTAAAAAAAGAACTTAAGAACTAATTCAAATAGCAGCCAGCAAAACCAAATGTTGGTTTTGTGCCGGGCTCGTTATTGATTTTAGTAACGTTGGATTCTTCGGTCTCAGTGTTTGTGCAGATCGTAGAAAATGTTTTCTTCGTAATTTGTGAATTACAGGTTAAGAGTTCTTTAGGAGCAGTTGGACAAGTCACATGAACTGTTACTTCAGATTCATTTTCCATAAAGTCTTCGAAAGTTTGCGTGCAAGAGCAGGTGTAAATCGGAGGAGTTCTTGCAATGGATGTTGTGGCGATAAAAGTGAGTGCTGTGATCAATAAAGTTTTAAACATAAAATCTCCCATTGATATTTTAGTCTTACAATTTAATTAACGCAGAGTTTATTCGGCGCCGCAAGTGATATTTAGTTAAATGTCGGTTTAGTAACAATTTGGGCGAGTTTTTCTGAAGCTCCTGCTTTAGCCTTAACCGTTTCTTTTAATCCTTCTTTGAAAGATGTCGAAGTGTCCATGTTTCGGTTGTCCAAAATGTGTTTGAGCATCTGCGCGCCGCTTGGAACTGGTGTAGCGTAGTGGTTGATGTTTGCAAAAATGATCGCTTCGCGATTGTTTCCATAATAAGGACCGAAAAAAGTTTTGCAGCCTTGAGCAAGTGGTTCCATCACGCTGTGGACTTGTTTTTTGAATGATCCGCCCACGAAGGCCCAATCGGCCCAGGCATAGAGGTCGGCCAAGATACCTACTTGATCGATAATCAAAACTTGATTGGGTGGCCAGCTTGTTGCTTCGCTATAAAGTAAGGGTCTTATTCCCATGTCCGTGATTTGTTTTTTTAATTTTGCGATATGTTCCTCGGTGGGTTCATGAGGAGCAATGATCACTTGAATAGTATTTCTTAAAAGCTCTTTGAAGACCGGAAGAATTTCTCTTTCGTCTTCCGGCCAGGTAGAGCCTGCGATAAAGACGGAATTTAATCTTTCAGATTTTTTTGCGAGTAGGCCGTCTTTTAAAAAACTGGATTTTGAAATTCTATATATTGCTTGATCAAATCTTGTGTCTCCAATGACCGTTATCTTTTGGGGAGTTGTAAGTTGTGCTAAATTATTTTTATCGTCTTCACTTACGCAATAAACATGACTAATGAGTGTATGAAGCCAGCGGTAATAAGATTTTAAAAAAGGATTTGTGATCTTTGAACTGTAAGATGAAAGCATGGCAGAGAAAAGGCATACTGGAATTTTCATCGCCTTGGCTTGGTATAAAAACTCTGGCCAGAAATCTGTTCGAGATATCAAAATCATTTTAGGTTTAAGCTTGGCTAAAAATTCTCTTTGGACATAAGGCAGATCCCAAGGAAGCGGACAAGCAAAAGTGACGCCCTCGGTATTTTTGATTTGGGATTCAAAGCTCGGAGAAAAGTAAGTGACAACTATGGCTTGCTGGGGATTTTTTTTTCTGATTTCACGGATCAAAGGTTTGGCATATTCAAATTCTCCGGATGCACAGTGAATGAGAATCGGGTTTTCCATGTTTGTGAAATTGAGCCAAGGAGGGACGCGGTTGCGATCCTCTCTCATTTTTAAACCTTTTTTTAATTTTGTATTCAATGGCGCACAGAGCTTCGCCAAGAAAAGGCAAAATGGGTAGATGATTCTGTAGACTTCTAAATAAATAAAACTCATAACCTGCCGTTGGACGTATCTCTGCTTGTCCCTAAAGTATTTAATTCTTCATGAACATCTTTTGGTTTTATATCGTAAAGACATTTTTTGTAAGTACTATTTTTGCATTTGCCTCGTCCATCTTTTGAGCAAGGTCTGCACCAAAGATCTACTTCCATCGATTTTGAACTTGCTCTGGAGGGCAAACCAAATGCCGTCGGTCCCGTTAAGAAAACAATCGGGATGCCCAGTTGATCGGCAGCATGGGAAAGCCCGGTATCGCAACCGACAGATGCATTTGAAATTGAGACTACAGCACAACTTTCTAAAAGCGAAAGTTGTCCGCTTAAATTTAAAACGCGAGATTTATTTTCTGGAGTTACGAGTTCATTTAAAAAAGTATCTTGAGGTCCACCGAGGATCACGTAGTTTTTGTCCGGTGAGGCTTCGATCATTTGTTTCCAATATTCAATGGGCCAGCGCTTTAAGGCCCATGCCGCAGAGGGAATGAGCGCGGTGAAAGTTTTGAATGGAATTTTACTTTGAATTTTTTGTTTTAATTCCTCGGGAATATAAAGTTGTGAATTTTTAAGCGGAGCATTTGGGATATTCCATTTCTTAAGAGGATTAATGTAGGTATCATGAGCGAGAAGTCTTTTTGGATAAAAATTGATTCTGAAATTGAATAGAAGAAATCGTTTTAGTCTATCTTTACCTCGTCTTAAGAAGAATTTTGGCCATAAGAAAAAGCTTAAGAACCTTGATCTGAGGTTGTTATGAGCATCGTACACGTGAGTGTATTTTTCGCTTTGCAGTTGTTTGGTGAGTTTCCAGAGACCTGCAAAGCCTTGTTTGCGATCAAGCGACCAAATTTTTGTGATTTTTGGATGATATTTCAGCAATTCTAGAAAGTCTGCGCGAACAGCCCAATGGATCTCAGCTTGCGGATATTTATTTAAGAAGCATTCCACAACCGATAAGGTTTGAATGATGTCTCCAAAGCTAGAAAATCGAATGATGAGGAGTTTTTCTTTTTGCATTCAACTTTTTATTTTAGCTGGTTTTTGAGAGGAAGATCATCCCTTAATTCTTTTCAATGATGCCCAATGTTATCTTGCCAGGTGCTGAGGGCTTTGATATGTATACCTAAGACCCGCACATTCATTTTGAGAGGAACTCTTTTGAGTAATGATCTCTACAAAAAATCTGGCGTCGATGTAGAAACAGGTGATGCACTTGTTGATTGGTTGTCGCAAGATCCTGAACATTCTAAGATTCCAACTCCTCACAAATCTCAAATTTTATCAGGTATCGGTGGATTTGCTTCTCTTTTTAGACTCAATCTCAAAGACATTCAAAAACCATGTTTAGTGACTTGCACTGATGGTGTGGGAACGAAAGTTCTTTTGGCTGTGCAATTTGAATCTTATGAGGGAGTGGCTCAAGATATGGTTGCCATGTGCGTGAATGATTTGATCACAACAGGTGCTGATCCTCTTTTGTTCTTAGATTATTATGCCACGGGAAAATTAGATCTCAATGCTGCTCAAAAATTTTTAACCGGTGTTAAGAAAGCTTGTTACGAAAGCGATTGCGCACTCATTGGTGGTGAGACGGCGGAGATGCCTGGCGTGTATCAAGGAAAAGACTTTGACTGCGCAGGCTTTGCCGTAGGAATTGTGGATGAAGATAAAAGATTGGGCTCTCATCTTGTCAAAGAAGGTGACGTGGCGATCGGGATTTCAAGCAATGGATTCCATAGCAATGGCTACTCATTATTGAGGAAGGTCTTTGAAAAAGATCTCGAAGAATGGAAAGACGTTCTCTTAAAACCCACGCATCTGTACGTAAAACTCGCAAAAGAACTTAAAACCATCGGCGTTCATGCGCTGGCACATATTACTGGCGGTGGAGTTCAGAACATTCCTAGAGTGTTACCTGAAGGTTTAGGTTTGGCGCTTAAGTCGTGGGAATTCCCAGAGGAATTCAAAGAGGTGCAAAAACGTACGGGAATGACAAAAATAGAAATGATGGACACCCTCAATTGCGGGATTGGCCTTGTGGTTTTTGCAGATGAAGCGAAAGTTTCGGAAATTCTGAAGGCTGCGGCCTCGTTAAAATATAAAACCTATGATCTAGGTAAAGTGGTCAAAAGCAAAGATCAGCTCATCATGAAGGATTTTTCATGATGAAAAGATGGGCAGTTTTCATTTCAGGAACAGGGTCGAATATGACAGCCATTCTTGAAAAGCAAAACTTAGCTCATGTTTCGTTGGTGGTGAGTTCAAATCCAAATGCCTATGGGCTTAAAAGAGCTAAAAGAAGATCAGTTCCTACGATTGTATTTAATAGCAAGCTTCATTCTGACAATGCGCTTAACACGTGGAATGACTTGATCGAAACCCTAAAAAGTCACAACATAAATAATATCATGCTTGCTGGATTTATGAAGATCTTGCCTCCCGAGTTTATCAAAGCTTTTGAGGGTAGGATTTTTAATATTCATCCGAGCACGTTGCCTGATTATCCGGGTCTACAGAGCATCGAGAGAGCTTTTCATGACAAAAAGCATACTGGGTGCAGTGTGCATCTTGTCGACGAGGGCGTGGATACTGGAAAGGTTCTTTTTCAAAAAAAAGTTCCTTTAGAAAAAAATTTGGAGTGGACCAAAATGATGGTTCATATCCAAGAACATAAACTTTCAAGGAAAGTTCTGAATCTTTGCTTTGAGGACAATAGCCATGAAAAGTAAAATTGTAATTCTATCTGCATATCATCGTGCGCAATGGCTTGCGAATGAACTCAAGTCCAAGGGTCATGAGGTTGTGTACTTGGATTTTTCGGGGCGTCTCGGCGGACTCAGTCCTGAGGCTTGGATTGCTCCTTTTGGATATTTTCAAACCGCAAAAATCAATTACTCGCAAAATGTTTGGTTGAGTGAAGGGACTGCCACGGGCACCATCACCAACGGATTTACGGTTCTTTCAGAAAAAGGACCCATTGAGTTTCAAGGCCCTTTGAACCGTTTAAGTTACAAAAGATATAACATTGATCAAGACGAATTGGATTATCTGAGAGCTTCGATCACCATGAATGATGAGGCTTATCAGAAATTCAAAAACCATTTTTCGGGAATGTCTTTTGAGCAAACTTGGCTTTTGCATTTGAGTCACCAGCTGGCTTCGCAAACTTACTTTGAAAATGCATTTGCGATCAGAAATAAAAATCGTACTCTGCCTCTGACGGAAAGTTGGTCGGTACGAACTTTATCAAGACGTGGAGCTCAAGAAACTCTTCAGATGAGCCAAGATAAAGGCGTTGAGGTGCATTCTGTAAAAGCTTTGAAATCAGTGAAGGCTTCGGGATCAAATCTAGAGTCTCTGCAAATTTCTAATTCCAAAGACATAACAAAAGACATCGCGGGCGAAACCTTTATTAATTTTCTCTCGCAAGAAGAGCTTTTTGCTATTCATCCAACATCTTATTCAAATTTGATCGATGGGGACCCTGTCACTAGTGATTGGTTCTGGACCCGATACAGATTCTTTACCAATCAAAATGACGTGACGGAGATCTTACCTCAGTCTTTCTGCATGATTGAAGACCGCTTTATGCCTTGGACTCATCATAATTTGATAATGATTCATAGAGGCTTGAGAGCCCATGAATTTATCGCGTGGGTGAGAATTCCTTCAAACTATAGACTGCAGCAAAATATGCTGGAGAATGTGGGTGAAGAGATTCATCGGGTATTCACGGAAAAATTTATCGGAATCAAAGTGCAGCAAATGGAATTACCTCTGGAGTGCCTGGCCACAGAATTTCAAGTGCATGCGCCCCATCTTCCAATCTACTCGCAAAGTAAATTGGCTGAGATGAAAAAACCAAAGCATAAGAACTTTATGTGGTGTGGCCCGGAAGCTTGGGAAAGACTTGATACTAGTTTTCTACTCGATTACCAACTTCAGATTTTAGATATTATTCAAGGTGAGCAAGATAAACAAGGCATACACAGGAGACGCGGTCGTGATAGCGAGATATACTCGTAAGGAAATGGCAAAAATTTGGGAACCCGAAGCAAGGTTTCGTTATATGTTGGAAGTCGAGAAAGCAGTCGCGCGCGTACAAGCGGCTGCAGGAATCATTCCCCGAAAAGCTTCTATAGATATTCAAAAGAAATCCAAATTTCAGATTGAGAGAATCAATGAAATCGAGAAAGAAACAAAGCACGACGTAATTGCTTTTGTTTCTAATGTGGCAGAGAACGTTGGACCCAATGGAAAATACATTCATTATGGACTAACAAGTTCGGATGTTTTAGATACTGCACTAAGCCTACAGATTCGTGATGCAGGAGAATTACTTTCTGAAACCTTAGATCAATTAATTGAGACTTTAAAAAAATCTTCAATGAAATACAAAAACACTTTGTGCGCAGGAAGAACTCACGGAATGCACGCGGAGCCAACAACGTTTGGTTATAAACTTTTGGGACATGCTTTTGAATTTAAAAGAAATAAAAAAAGACTTTCAGATGCACTAGAGCAAATCGAAATTGTAAAGTTGAGTGGGGCAGTGGGCACCTACTCGGCGCAAAGCGTTCAGGTCGAGAAAAAAGTTGGCGATCTATTAAAACTCACACAGGAAAGTGTCGCAACCCAAGTGATTCCTCGCGACCGACATGCGCAGGTGATTTTGGCAATTGCGCAAACTGGATCTGCTCTAGAAAGATTGGCCCTGGAATTAAGACATTTGCAAAGAACAGAAGTGGGGGAAGTTGTAGAAGGTTTTACACCAGGACAAAAAGGTTCCAGTGCCATGCCTCACAAGAAGAATCCTATCAGTGCCGAAAACATTACGGGTCTTTCGAGAATTTTAAGATCCTACGTGAATGTCGCTCTAGAGAACGTAGCTCTCTGGCACGAAAGAGACATTTC
>JAZKEU010000008.1:65484-99693 GCA_040386775.1 Bdellovibrionota bacterium
ATGTTCCCGGATGTTTTTATCGCTGCTGATTATATGATCGCGCGGATGAATGATTTGGTAAAAGGTCTGTACGTGAATTCTGCTCGCATGAAAGAAAACATTGATCTTTCGGCAGGGAATTTGTTCAGCTCACATGTACTATTGGCATTAGTAGATAAAGGCTTATCTCGTGAAGATGCTTATGCGGTGGTGCAGAAATCGAGTCATGGACTCAAGAAGAATGAAACTCTTCTGAATGCCCTCAAGAAAAATAAAGAAGTTACAAATCTATTAAAGATACCTGAGCTAAATAGTATCTTTAGCGGCAAAAGACACATGGAAGTTCTTTTGAAACGATTCAAGGAGTTAGAACGAGATCTTAAAAAATAAATCTTTAGAGAGATTCGGAAGAAAGATCAGAAAGAAAGGTTAGGAATAAATATGAGTTACACCAAAGGTTCCTTGCTCTACGAAGGAAAAGCGAAAACAATTTTCTCGGTCCTTGAAGATGAAAATTTACTTTGGCAAGAGTTCAAAAACTCTTTGACGGCCTTCAATGGCGTTAAAAGAGGAGAGTTTGATGTTAAAGGTTCCTTAAACCGCGACATCTCATCCAAAATATTCAATTATTTAAAATCAAACAATATTCCTTCTCACATGGTGGATTTGATCGGTGAGAATGTCATGATCACGAAAAAATTAAAAATGATTCCCTTGGAAGTGGTCATGAGAAATATTGTGGCGGGAAGCCTAAAGAAAAAATTCAATTTGGAAGAAGGAAGAGAAATCAATCCCGCTCTGGTGGAGTTTTACTTTAAAAATGATGAGCTCAATGATCCTTTTATTAGCGATGATCACATCTTGATGCTAAAAATATTAGATTCAAATCAAATTGCCCAAATTAAAGAGTTGGGGCTGGCTGTGAATAAAAATCTAAAGGATTTTTTTGCAAAAGTTGGAATTGATTTGGTGGATTTCAAAATCGAAATTGGTTTTGATAAAGATGGTCAGATTTTACTGGCTGACGAAATTTCTCCGGACTCTTGCAGATTATGGGACTCAAAAACCAAAGAAAAATTCGACAAAGACAGATTCAGATATGATCTCGGTGACGTAAAAACAGGCTACATCGAAATCTACAACAGACTAAAAAGTACCCCCTAGTTTTTCGCGTCTATGCCGCGTTAATTATGATAAAAATATTAAGGAAGGAAATTATGAAAATTGGAGTAAAAGTTTTACCTAGAAAAGAAGTTCTCGATACGCAAGGAAGAACTGTTCAAAGTAGTCTTTCAGAAAATGGTTTTTCAGTTTCTAATTGCACAATAGGTAAGTATATCGTGCTAGATGTGAATGCTAAAAATTTTGAAGAAGCCAAAACTCAAGTCACAAAGATGGCCGAGTTTGTGCTCTACAATCCCTTGATTGAAAACTATGAAGTGGAGCAATTATGACGCACTTGCGACACAGAAAGGTGCGAGGTACCTTTTTATGAGTAGGGTTGGAGTGGTGCGATTTTTAGGGACTAACTGTGATCGGGATATTATTCAGGCTGCGCGGGAATTTGGGGCGAAGGCGGAATTTTTGTGGTTTCAAGATCAGTTTAATATTGATGATTATGATGCTGTTGTTTTGCCTGGGGGCTTTAGTTATGGGGATTACTTGAGGACTGGGGCTTTGAGTGCGCGAACACCGGTCATGAAATCGGTGAGGGAATTCTCGCAAAAAGGAAAACCGGTCTTGGGAATTTGTAATGGTTTTCAAATTTTATGTGAATCAGGACTTCTGCCAGGTGTGTTGATGAGAAATCAAAATATGAAATTCATTGATCAATGGGAAGAGCTGGAAATTTTAGACAATAAAAATCCTTGGACACAAAAGTATTCCGTGGGTCAAAAAATTAAACTTCCGATTGCTCATGGTGAAGGAAGATTTTTTGCTGAAAACGATACGGTTAAAAAAATTAGAGACAACAATCAGATTCTTGCGACTTATACAAATAATCCCAACGGCTCAGCCTATGATATTGCGGGAATTACGAATGACAAGAAAAACGTTGTGGGTCTGATGCCCCATCCGGAAAGAGCTCTCTATGATTGGATGGGATCTTCCTTAGGGAAAGGATTTTTCTCATGGCTATAAAAATCGAGTCTCATGAGACCTTGCTACAAAAATTCAAGAAATACCGTATTAATCAAAAAGAATACGATATGATGTGTGGGCTTTTAAAAAGAGAACCACAGGGAGTGGAGTGGGCTTTGTTTTCGGCGCTTTGGAGTGAGCACTGTTCTTATAAGAGTTCCAAAGTGCATTTAAGAAAGTTCTTTAATAAAAACCATAGAGTTCTCGTGAGCGAAGGGGAAAACTCCGGGGTCATTGATCTTGGAGAAGGGGAGAAGATTTCATTTAAAATGGAATCTCATAACCATCCAAGTTTTATTGAACCATATCAGGGAGCCGCTACGGGAGTTGGAGGAATTTTAAGGGATATCTTCACCATGGGCGCAAGACCGGTCATGACCGCAAATTATCTTTGCTTTGGTGATAAAGAAGCGTCTCGCATGAAATCACTCGTGGAAGGTGTCGTCGGTGGAATCAGTGGATATGGAAACTGCGTAGGCGTACCTGCGGTGACGGGGTTCACGGAATTTCATCCGAGCTACAATAAAAATATTCTCGTCAATGCTTTTGCTCTTGGAGTTCTATATCCCGGTGAAGAGTTGGCATTATCCAAAGCTCATGGTGTTGGAAATCTAGTTGTCTATGTAGGTGCAAAGACAGGACGTGACGGAATTCACGGTGCGAGTATGGCTTCGGAAAGTTTTGATGATAAGTCTGCGCAAAATAGACCGACAGTTCAAATTGGCGATCCGTTCTTTGAAAAACTTTTGATCGAATCTTGTTTAGAAGTCATCAGAGAAGATCTCGTCGTGGCGATCCAAGATATGGGAGCGGCGGGGTTAACATCTTCTTCCTTTGAAATGTCATCTAAAGGACAAGTGGGATTAAAAATGGAACTGGATAAAGTTCCATTAAGAGATTCTACTCTCACTCCGGAAGATATTTTGTTGTCGGAGAGCCAAGAAAGAATGCTCTTGGTTTGTGAGCCTAAAAAATTAAAGCGCATCCAAGAAATTTTCCATCGCTGGGGACTAGATGCCACAACGATCGGTGAAGTTCTGCCAGGAAAAAATATTCAACTCTTCTGGCAGAATGAAAAAATTTGTGAAATTGACCCCGATCTTTTGGTGGAAAATGCGCCTAAGTACGAACGACCATACAACCTCAGAGTGGCAGGATCTAAAGGTCGAAAAAACAGGGGCAGTTCTAACTTTGAAGTTTTTGACGTCAAAGAAACATTGGAAGAAATTCTATCCAGTGAATACGGCACTTCAAGAAATTGGATTTTCAGTCAGTATGATCAAAGAGTGGGAAGTCAAACGGCGATGGATTGTTCAAACTCCATCGGTGTCACAAGACTTGAACATTCGAAACGTGGCTTAGGGCTTTCGTTAGGCTGTCGTCCTTATCTCATGAGGTTAGACAGTCATGTGGGCGCTGCGGATTCTGTGCTCTACCCGGCATTGAACTTGGCGGTAAAAGGATTTGAACCTCTAGCGCTAACAGATTGTTTAAATTTTGCAAGTCCTGAGAACCCAGAAATTATGACGGAGTTTGTAACGAGCGTTGAAACCATCAGCGCTGTTTGCAAAGAACTCAATGCTCCGGTGATCAGCGGTAACGTGAGTTTTTATAATGAAACACTTGGTTCACCCATCACTTCGACGCCGGCGACGGGTATGGTAGGCATGAGAGCTTCCGTAGAAAATATTCCAAGCGATTACTTTGGGGAAAAACAAACGGTTTATCTTGTTTACAATCATCAATTGGAAACGGGCGGAAAAATCGAAGAGATGTTCAAGAACAAAATTTACGCCCAAGATAAAGACATCGATATCAAGGATACAGCGTCTTGGATTCTGGATCTTTTGGATATAGCCAATGATTCGAATGTGAAAATGTCAAAGACCTTGGGTAAATTTGGATTGGCCTATGCTCTTTCGAGAGCGTCTACGGAATTTGGTGTCGTCTGTGATAAACTTCCAAATTTTATTAAAACTAAGGAAGATCTCTTCAGAGAGAGAATGTATGAAGTACTTTTTGCAGTAGAGAATGGTCCAAAGTTTGAGGATGCGCTGAGATCAAAGAATCTTCAGTTTGCAAAACTTGGCGTATCGGCAAAAGATAAGCTAGTCATTGAATCGTATCTGAACACTCAACTTGCGAACTTAAATGAGAAATACAAAAACTCATGGGAGAATTTATTTTGAAAGTGAATTCGGAGAAAGTAAATTCAGAAAAAATCAGTTCCGGAAAATTTAAAGACGAATGCGGTGTTTTTGGTGTTTGGAATGATAAAGAAGCTTCCAAGCTCACCTACCTTGGGCTCTTTGCCCTACAACATCGAGGGCAAGAGTCAGCAGGAATTGTCTCACTTCAAGGACGCGGAGAAGAAGGCATTCAAACGTCCTTTAAGGGCTTAGGACTTGTTCACGATGTTTTTAATGAAGAAAAACTAGAGAGTTTAAAAGGCGATGTCGCCATCGGGCACGTGAGATACTCAACGACGGGATCAAATCTACTCCAAAATGCCCAGCCTCTAACGGCAAGGCTGAGAAGAAGTGACATTGCCATTGCTCACAATGGAAATATTGTAAATGCCCACATCCTCCGTGAAGGACTCATCAAAGAGGGATCTATCTTTCAGGCAACGAGCGATACAGAAGTTCTCTTGCATCTTTTAGCTAAAAGAAACCATATGAAATTTATGGATGCCCTCAAAGAATCAGTTCAGATGCTGGAAGGTGCTTTTAGTATTTTACTCATGACACAGAAAAAGCTAATCGCCATCCGTGATCCATTGGGTTTTAGACCCTTGGTTGTGGGTGTTCGTAAAAATGAAAAAGGTGAGAAGAGCTATATTTTTTCAAGTGAAACATGTGCTTTTGATTTGATCGAGGCAGAGCTCGTGCGTGAGATCGAACCCGGGGAAATATTTTGGGTCGATGAAACAGGTGAGCACTCGATTAAAATTGATTCTCCCATTAAAAAAGCAAAATGCATTTTTGAACATGTGTATTTTTCAAGGCCCGACAGTCTGGTCTTTTCTAGAAGTGTTTACGAAACGCGAAAAAACCTAGGTAGATTATTAGCGTTCGACAATCCCACGGAGGCAGATATTGTAATTCCCGTTCCCGACAGTGGCGTTGCGGCAGCTCTTGGTTATGCCGAAGAAAGTAAAATTCCCTTTGAGATGGGGATCATCAGAAATCATTATGTGGGAAGAACTTTTATCGAGCCTAAACAAGCCATTAGAAATTTTGGCGTAAAGGTTAAGCTCAATCCCCAAACTCATATCTTGAAAGGGAAAAGAGTAATTGTAATAGATGATTCTTTGGTTCGAGGAACTACGAGTAAGAAAATCATTGGCTTAATTCGTCAAGCCGGTGCCAAAGAAGTGCACTTAAGAATTGCAGCTCCGCCGACAACGGGTCCATGCTTTTATGGAGTGGATACTCCAAGGAAGTCCGAGCTGATTGCAAGCCATAAATCTGTAGAGGAGATCAGAGAATACATTGGCGCAGATACTCTGGCCTACTTATCAGAAAAATCATTATTTAAATCCGTCAATGGTTCAGAAGATGAGTTTTGTGCAGCTTGCTTTACAGGAAAATACCCAACTCCGCTGCACGGACTAAGAAAAGACTAAAATAATTGTGAACAGTTTTTTGTACTAGTAGCTTCGGCTATTATAGCCAACTGTTGGATTCTCTCGTCTGTGTAAAGAACACCACTAAATCCTTCGCCGTTTCGGATAAGATCTAAAAGTCTTTGTTTGGCCTCTGGGTCTTTGAATATTCTGTTTCTTAAAGTATTCACTTTAAGTCTAAATTGGTCTGTGAATAAATTTAAATTTTTAACTATTTTTGCTGCATAAAAAGGATGAATGGCGAGGACTCTGCCTCCGTCTGGAGTTACTTCTGCTTTAAGAATTTGTTCTGGATTATTTATTAATGTATTGAAAAATACTCTGGTCAGAGGAGACTTGGCCATCAATGCTGAGGATTCAAATTCAATAATCAACGGCATTTTGAGCTCTACGGCTCTATCATAGGCTCTTGACACCTGGAGTGAAAGAGAATCAAAAGCTAAAGCAAATTCTAAGAATTTTTTTGTCTCTAAACCTGTGTCTCCAAATTCTATGCTTTGAAAGAAGAGTAGGATGCCTCTTAAATCATAATTGTGTGATAAAATGAAAGAGTTGAGTACCAAACGTTTGTCACCCCGAACAGCCACAACTGTACCTTTGATTTCAGGATGATTTGAATTATAAGCTGAAAAAACATATTCTTG
The DNA here is from genome assembly GCA_040386775.1 of Bdellovibrionota bacterium. Lineage (NCBI taxonomy): Bacteria > Pseudomonadati > Bdellovibrionota > Bdellovibrionota bacterium. The sequence continues at coordinate 71,878 of JAZKEU010000008.1, forward strand.
TAGAGCTGTTTCAGATCTTTTTGCATAGGCGTAAGATAGAGCCAAGCGTTCTTCTTCTACGGTTGTCTTTCCTTGAAAGGGAATTATTTTTTTTAAGCGAGTTATGAGCGACTTTTGGTTTTTCCAACGGTCAGGTCTTCCTGTGAATTGTTCCAGCGTTTCTAATACTTCTGCATTGGATAATTTTTTTAAAGCGGAGTACTTCGGAGCATCTTGTGGCTTTTCAATATTTGATGTAATAGGCAATTCTTGAGTGGCCTGCGCACTCATCGCAATAAATAGGGACAAAATTAAAGGTATTAGTTGGTTCATATAGACTCTCCGTGGGGAGAATCTGTATACGGGATGTGCCGCTGTTTGTCTCTGGTTTTGAATTTTCTTCTTGGGCCTAAAGAATTTTAGAGGTTCTCTCTGCATATATTAGAGCTGAATCGGTGCCAGAATGGGTGTCCAGTTTGCTATATAAGGAGGTGAAACGGAAGTTTTACTACCTAGAGATATAATTCTTAGGTTACATCAGGTGGAGTATTTATGAATTTAAAAAAAATAACGTTCGGTTTGCTTGTGAGCTTAGTATCAGTTCAGGCCGCGGCTTTTTCTGATATCGGAACATCTAAAACCAGTTGCAGTTCTGCAAAAAGAGACGCACAGGTGATTGCCCAAAGTCACTGTTATAGTCTGGATACAAAACCCAAGTTAACCATGGGATCCTGCACTCAAAGAAAATTGCAAGGCAAGAAGCAGTACCGAGTACCAGTTTATTATAAATGCATGGTCCAAACCGCTAGCTTTGACTACGAATAAACACTTGAAGAAAGTCTAGACTGCGCAGTTTGATCGCAAAACATCGCAAAACTAAGTCCAGGCCAGTATTAAATTTTTATCACAATTGTAAAATAAAGAGATGCCTAAACATCTTTCTATTTTTATCGTTCTTTTAGCTACAGTATTTTTTTCTACTTCTTGTGGTAAAATGAGATCAACCGAAAAAGTCATTGAAGCCCCTTTCAGTGAGGAAGAGGGAAACCTAATTCTAGATATGTGGGATACCGTTTCAAAACTCGTGGATTCTATTTATGGAAGAAGCGATTTGCGAAAAGAGCGATTCCGCCAGATGAATCACCGTATTGATTCTTGCCACGCCGACTTCACTCAGTTTCATTCCTTTGCAGAAATGCAAAATTATTTTATAGTGAAGCACTTAGAAGAAAGACCAGCACAGATTCATTTCTTGGCAGGCTACTTTGATCTTCCGACAGAAATAGAAAAAATATTTCCCACTTCACTCATCAGTCACGAAATGTGTCCCATCACGAAAAAAAGTTTGACGGCATCTCTTCCTGAAGGAAAAGTTCCAGATGAAGACACCATTGCAAAGTTAAATGAATTTTCAAACATCAGTAATGGCTTAAGATCAGAATTTCTAACTCATCGAAATACTCCTCGTGCTTACGAAACTAAATTGGCGGTGAGCCAACATTGGGCCAAACTTGCAAAATGTTTGTCTTATGTTGAGTCTTATACAACAGCAGATACCACTAGTTCTAAAAACTATGCAAAAAAATATGCTCCGGCAGACTATAGAAAGCCAGCGGGAGTGGCTTTCTATATCGATGAAGCTCAGCCGGAAGAAAGTAAATTGAACATTGGCACTTACCAGTTCGATCCAGATATCACGGGAAATGTGCGTGCGTGCGCAAGACAGTGGAATAATTTATTCCCGAGTTGCAATATAGGTTTGAGTACATCAGATGATGAAATGATCAGGCTCTTAGGTAGCGAGTTGCAAACTTTTAATATTTTTTGCGGGATTAATAAAATCCATCAAATGTTTTCTGTCCAAGTGAATTCGACCAATGCCAAAAGAACCCATATAAATAATAAAACCAATAACAAATTAAAAGATTCAAAAGAAAGATGTGTTTCTATTAATTTCTATTCTAAATATGCTTACAATCATTTTGGTCCATTCCAAAATTCCTCGGGAAAAAATCTAAAAGAATTAATGGGATGTTATTTTAAATAAAGAGAATTTTCGATAAGGCCATTATTGTAGTACTGAATAGTGGCTTTTAATTTTTTTTCTAATTCCAAATTATTTTCTATAGAATTTTTAAATTTCAAATCTTTTTCAATATTGAAGGTAAGGGTTTTATGTCCCGGTCTCATCTCCACGGCATACTTATTGTTGACCAGATAATAAGTTTGATCATTGAGCAGAGTCACTTCCGAGGGTTTGTCATTAAATATACTTTTCCCAAAAAGATTTCGATTCGAATCTTGAATCTTAAACATATCGAGTAACGTCGGCATAATGTCGACTTGCTGAGTGAGTTTGTGAGAATTTATTTTGGGCCAATCAGAAAATGTAGGATGATAAAAAATCATAGGAACCCTAAATCGACCTAGAGAATTATCAAATTCTTCGGTGTACGGAAGAGAAGTGTGATCGGCAGTGATGACAAACAAAGTATTTTTAAACCACGGTTTATTTTGGGCTGTTTCAAAAAATTTTCTTAGTGAATGATCAGTATAGTAAATGGCTTGTAAGATAGGAATCTTGCCTTTAGGAAAATCTTTGTATGCCTCTGGAATTTTATAAGGATGATGGGAGGTGAGTGTAAAGATTCCACTAACAAAAGGTTTTTTCATCTTGTCTATTTCAGTCAAGGCAAACTGTAAAAAAGGTTCGTCATAGATTCCCCAAAAACCATCAGAATCTTTGGGATGAGGGTGATCATCAGAAGAGTAGTACTTATCAAAGCCCGCTTTCTTGGTGAATTGGTCAAAGTACATAGTGCCCGGTAAGCCTCCGTGAAAGAAGCTTGTTTCGTATCCAATATTTTTAAAGTAGGTGCCTAGGCCGCGGAGTTCGTTATTGAAGTAGGGCGAAGTCACATAGGAATCTGACATCAAGGCCGGGATGCCCGCCAGGATAGAGGAAATGCCTTCTATGGATCTTCTGCTATTGGCGTAGTTATTGGTAAAGATCAATCCTTTTGCTGCCAATTCTTTTAAAAATGGTGTGAACTCTATGTAATCTTGAGAGAGGCTTTCAAATATAATGAGTACAATGTTGGTTTTGTTGATAGAGAAATTCTCTTTCCAATTTGTTTGGTCCGCAGCAAATCCATTTAAAAAAGGTTTGAGTTCTACAAAGTCTTTAAAGTCTTTTTTCTCTTTGAGTTGAGAAGAATTTTTTCCGCGTAATACAGTAAAAGAAGAGTTTAAGACCATTTGATTAAGGTAGCTTCCGTCAAAGATTATGGCATGGGTGATGGAGAGTGGTTTTCGTTGTAGTCCACCTCTGGCTCCTAGAGCTATCAAGGGAATAATAAGTACTAAGATGCATCCATAGATGACAGGCTTTAGGTAAACAGGGTTATTTTTAAAATAAGCCGCAAGCTTCCACGCGGTGTAAATAAAAAGTATCATCAGTAAAATATGCGTGGCCATTAAGAAGCCGTAGGTCATAAAGAAGGCCGAAATTTTTCCTTGTGCTTCTGTGAGGATATGAAGATTTCCTAAAGTCATTCTTCTGCCGGCAAAATTTGAAAACTCAACATCGATCTGATTGATGGCAATAAAGAAAGCATTTGGAATAAGAATTAGAAATTTAAGAATTTCGATTTGTTTTTTCTGGATTCTTTCAAGAGTTATAAAACTTAAAATAAGCGGAATGATATTGATAAAGAGGAGGGCATAAATATCAAATCTCAATCCATGAGCGAAGGCCAATAGAATATCGCTAGTTCTGGCCTCGGCAAAGCCATGATGGTTCCATACATAATAGATAATTCTTTCAATGGTGTAGAAACCCATTAAAATTCCAAACATGGAGACAACATAGAAAAATGGAGCAAATGATTTTTTCATCTTTAGGCTGTATTAAAGCCTGAATATTTTATTTTGTCATTTTTAGAATTGGTGTCGAGGCTGAAAAATGATCATAATTGGGGCTTGGAGTGTGGGATGAGAATTATTATAATTCTGATGTGTCTTTCGTTTGCGGCGAAGGCCAACGTGCAGTTTGAAGCGCCTAAAGTTCAGTCAGCCACTGTGAGTGATGTGAAGTTCACGGTGACTTCTCAAACTTATAAAATCATCTTTAAATCAGATGAAATTTCTTGGGGAACACGTATGTTTGCCAAGTATGAAACAAAGAGTACCGGTCAAGTTGAGGATTATGCAGTTGTGCAGTTCATTCGCGGATGTCATTTTAACAATTATGTTGAGAATGGGAAAATCGTCTATGTTGACAATATCTCAAGAGAATTCTTTAATGAAATGATCACATATAAACATCCGGAATGGGTAATCGATTCTGTCGACCTAGACCCTATGTACAATAATACTCCTGAGGGTTTTGAAAAATGGAATACGCGCCACGGCCTTTACCGCTGGAATCGCAAGCATAATTTTGACCAAAATGGAGAAGTGCTTTTTAAAGATGAAAAGCCAAAAAAACCTTATCTTTATGTTATGGATCACCCTGGAACTGCTTTCTTTCAGGATAGATGGGCTAAGAATATCTCTTTGGAATTTAAAGTCTGCCTCTACAAAACCAAGGACATCCCTGTTACGGCAGCTCCAAATGACTTGAATTTTGCAAAAGCGGTCCAGTGTTTCGATTGGAATAGCTCTTTTATTTATGATCATTTCAAAAGCACTTTTTCAAGGCCGACAGGACTACATCCTCATTGCGTAAAATAGATCTTTGACAGTATTTCTGGCCCTGCTACCATATAGGGATGAAACACTGGAAATACTTGAGCGCGGGCGACATTGTTGATGTTATTGCACCCTCTTCTTACACTTCAAAAAAGAACTTGAAAGCGGGGGTGGAGTATCTGAAATCCTTAGGGCTTGTTGTGCGAATGCCTAAGGATTTAGTGAGGCCGGATTTCGTTTATGCGAACAATACCAAAAAGACTTTAGAACACATGAAAAAAGCTTTTTACAGCAAAGACAGCAAAGCTGTTTGGTGCTTAAGAGGTGGCTCAGGTGGATTCCGTTTGATGAATGAACTTTATAAATGGAAAAAACCGAAACACAAAAAAATATTCATTGGGATTAGTGACACAACATTTATTCATCTCTTTTTGAATCAAAAATGGGGGTGGGCGACGCTTCATGCTCCTATGGTTTCCATGCTTGGACCCAAAAAAACCAGTCGCGCAGAGAAAAAAGATTTAGAAAAAGCGATCTTCGGAAAGTCCAATAAAGCCGTATTCAATAAACTCACTCCGATGAATAAGGCCGCTCTTAAAGCAAAAAAAATCAGCTCTGAAATCGTTGGTGGAAATCTGTGTATTGTAGAGTCTACGGTAGGAACGTTCTATGGGCCAAAGTTTGCTGGAAAAATTGTTTTTTTAGAAGATATCGATGAGCGTGGATATGCTCTTGAAAGATCTCTGGAACATTTAAGAATTGCGGGAGCCTTCAAAGGCATCAAAGCCGTGGTGTTCGGTGATTTTGTGGGCGGTGAAGAGCGCGATGGTAAAGATTTAACGATGACTGCCCTCAAGCGTTTTGCTGAAAATTCTCCTTTTCCAGTGGTGAGAGGGGTGAAATCTGGTCATGGTGCTTTGGTGAGAACGCTACCATTTAAAACTCACGCGGATTTATTCTTAGGCAAGAAGGCGACCCTCGTTGTGGATACGGGTGGGAAATCCTAGTGGTTGAAAAGAAGATCAAAAAAGTTTTAGAGCCATTTGTCGGGAGCGTAACTCCTGGTTTGATGGTTCAGGCTTTTTATAAAGGGTCTAAGGTTATCGATCTCAAAGTGGGCGAGACTTATCCGTATTACGATCTTGCTTCGCTGACCAAAGTTCTTTTTACGACGACACTTTTTATGAATCTTTATGGGAAACAACCCAGAATTTTAGAGGATAAAGTTTTAAAATACATTCCTTGGTTTTTTCATCCTTCGCTTGCTGTAAGACAACTTTTAACTCATACCTCAGGGCTCACTTGGTGGAAACCTCTCTATAAATCTCTGAATATGGATCTACATCGCGAAGCGAGGTGGGAAGCCTTGAAGCCATTGATCGCTGCGGAGAAATTAGAACTCACGCAAAAAGCGGTTTACTCAGATTTTAATTTTTTAATGCTCGGATATTTGTTAGAAGCAGAATATGAAAAACCTTTGAGTGAATTATGGAAAATGGTTCAAGAAGAGTTTGGGCTTACACATACAAATTTTCATATCGACAATAAGCCGGTTTTCGATACAAAAAAATATGCACCCACCGAGCAATGCCCATGGAGAGGAGTGCGCCTCCAAGGACAAGTGCATGATGAGAATGCATTTGCACTGGGTGGTGTGGCTCCGCACGCAGGACTCTTTGGACCCATTGAAGAGCTCTCCCAATGGATTTTGAAGTTGAGAGAAATATATTTAGGGAGCGACAATAAGAAAAGTTTTTTTATCACTTCGGATACGGCCCAAACTTTTTTTCAAAGAGCGATTTCTCCAGAAGTTGGGGACTTTGCCTTGGGTTTTATGATGAAGAGCGGACAAAATTCGACCGCGGGAAATCTGATGTCGAGAAATACCATTGGACATACGGGATTCACCGGAACGTCCACGTGGTTTGATTTACAAAATGATTTAATCGTGAATGTCGTTTCCAATAGAGTTTATTTTGGTAGAGACAACGTTGAGCAGACAAGGCAGATGAGAATTGCAATTCATGATGCAATATTTAGAGAGGTCGTACATGGGTAAGCATACAGGAAAGCATATACATTTAATGGGAATTTGCGGGACGGCAATGGCATCATTGGCAGGGTTATTCAAATCTCTGGGAGCCAACGTTACGGGAAGTGATCAAAACGTATATCCTCCCATGTCGACTCAATTGGAAAAATTAGGAATTAAAATTAAAGAAGGTTACAAAAAAGAAAATCTAATTCCAAGACCAGATCTAGTGATCGTTGGAAATGTGATTCGTAAGGATTATGATGAGCCGATGGCACTATTAGCGTCTGATATTCCTTATACATCACTTCCTAAAGCCATCGGTGAATATGTGATCGAAGACCGTCACTCTATCGTAGTGAGTGGCACGCATGGTAAAACTACAACAACCTCGATGATGGCGTGGGTAGCAGAATGCGTGGGGGAGAAGCCAGGATTCTTAATCGGAGGTATTCCAAGAAATTACACTTACTCATTTAAAATCCCTGAAGGAAATTTCTTTGTGATCGAAGGTGACGAGTATGATACGGCTTTCTTTGATAAAGTTCCTAAATTTGTGCACTACAAACCAAAATCAGTAATTTTAACTTCGGTAGAGTTTGATCACGTGGATATTTACAAAGATATGTCGGAAGTTAAAAAAGCTTTCGATCTTTTAATGAACCTCATTCCAGCGGATGGAAATTTGATTTCTTGGGCTGAAGGAGAACATGTTGTCGATGCAGCAAAGAAATGCAAAGCTAAAAATAATTTGTCTTATGGTTTAAATAAAGGCGATTTCCAAGCCAAAAATATCACTTTTGATAACGATTTCTGTCAATTCGATGTGGAATTAAAAGGCGAAAAAATTGACCACATAAAGTTAAAAGCTTTTGGGAAACATAATATTTTAAATGCCCTCGCAGTTTACGCGCTAGCAAAAACCTTAAATTGGGATTTGGCAAAAGTTAGAAAAGGGTTAGAAACCTTTGAGGGCGTAAAACGTAGACAAGAAATTATTGGAACTCCCAATAATATCACGGTGATTGAAGATTTTGCCCATCATCCAACGGCAGTGGACGTGACAGTGGAGTCCATCAAAGAAAGATATCCTAAAAATAAAGTCTTCGCGCTATTTGAACCCCGATCAGCGACTTCTAGAAGAAATATTTTTCAAGATGATTATATTAGTGCCTTTGCAAAAGCTGACGTGACAATTTTGCCTGATGTTTATAGCGCGCAAACGCTCAAGGAAGATGAAAGATTATCTCCGGAAATCATAGTGAAGGCTCTTCAGAAAAAAGGCAAAGAAGCCCACCTGATTCCACATATCGATGATATCGTCAGTTTTTTGAAGAACAACGCCAAGCCTGGAGACGCAGTTCTCGTTATGTCTAACGGCGCCTTCGGTGGAATCTATCAAAAAATTCTCACCGCGTTGGCAAAATAAAGATCATAGAATAAATTTTTCTTATCGAGAGCATTTGCAATCCCTTGGATAACCTAGACCAAAGCAGGTATTTTAATGGATGTACACTATGTTAGCATGATTTTATTACTCAACCTTTAGCTAGTCTGGCCTAATTGTTTGTGCAAAACCAAACAAGGGGTGGGAATGAAAAAGCTTTTAGTATTATCAACGTTAGTTCTATCGGTTTTCTTGGGGACAGGAATCTCTTTCGCAGCGGACAGTGAAGTGAGTTACATCGTGCGCTTTAAGCCACAAGTAAATGCTAATAAAATGATGGCTGTAAGATCATTTGCTGGAGCAAAATTAGAAGTTCTAGTTCCAGAATTAAATCTTTATAAAGTTACAATGCCTGCATCAAGACTCAATATGCTTTCAGTCTTGAGAAACAATGAATCTGTAAAGTACGCTCAAGCTGATCATTCTGTGAAATTGAGAGAAGTCGTTCCTAATGATCCAAGTTTCGCTCAACAATGGGGTTTGAAAAATCCAAATGGCGCGGACATCAAGGCCACAGAAGCATGGGCTCTTGGAACAAAAGGTACAAATCTGGACGGTCAAGATGTAGTCGTGGCCGTTGTTGATGGCAGTGTTGAAGTTGGTCATAAAGACTTAAAAGAAAACATGTGGGCGAACAAAGGCGAAGTTGCTGGGAACGGTATCGATGACGATAAAAATGGTTATATCGATGATATCCATGGCTGGAATGCAAAAACCAATAGTGGAAATTTAGGAGCAGCAAACGGCCACGGAACACATGTAGCGGGAACAGTGTCTGCAAAATCAGATAACGGGAACCAAGTTGCTGGTGTTAACTGGAACGTAAAAATTATGTCGGTCAATGGTGCTTCTGGAACAACTTCCGTTGTGGCAAAAGCTTACGGTTATGTATTGAAGCAAAAGAAATTATTTATAGAATCTAAAGGTGCTCAAGGCGCAAACATTGTAGCCACTAATTCTAGCTTTGGTGTGGACCAAGCGAATTGCGCAAGCTCTGACTTCCCAGTTTGGAATGATCTCTATGAAGAAATGGGTAAAGCGGGAATTATTTCAGCGGCAGCAACTGCCAACGCAGCTTGGGACATCGATGCTGTAGGTGACGTGCCAACAGGTTGTGCGAGTGAGTATATCTTTGCTGTGACCAACACAACAAACATGGATAAAATCAATGACGGTGCAGGGTGGGGAACAAAGATGATTGATATTGGTGCTCCAGGTACGGATATCCTTTCAACTTACACCAACAATTCTACAAGTTCATTGACGGGAACATCAATGGCAACTCCGCATGTGGCAGGAGCCGTAGCATTCCTTCACACAGTTGCGTCTCCGCAATTGGCAGAGATTATCAGAAATAATCCGGCAGAAGGTGGATTGATCGTTAAAAAAATCTTAATGGAAACCGTAGATCCAATTGCAGACCTCAAAGGCAAAACAGTATCTGGCGGAAGATTGAATTTGGCAGAAGCTGCTAAAAAAGCTTACAACTACGTATCTAAGAAATAATATTTAAGAATCTAGGGCGAGGCTCTCTTTATTTGAGAGTTCTCGTTTGCTTAAGCGGCCTGTTTTTTGCGAACGTATTCAAGTTTCATCCAAGTACGGATTTGTTTACGAACGGCATCACCTACGCCGACGAACACAAATTTACATTGGTAGTCGTTGTTTCCTTGAAGTTTATCTGACTTATAACATCTTCCGATCACTTCGGCTTGCTTGTCTGTTTTGAAAACCGGCGAGTAGAATGTTACATATTCACCGGGTTGATAAGCTCGGTTGCATCGTAAGATCAATCCAAATTCACTGATGTCTTCAATAACAAAGTTGTAAGCCACGTTCACAGGTTGAACTGTCGGCATGGTGTAGAGTTCTTTTTTGTAAGAACCATTGGTCGAAACTAGCAACGAAAATTTTTGTCTAAAATTTGGAGCATCAACGGGTTTCAAGATATAATCTAAGAAAAGTCCACCGATGGTCATCTTTCTTACAAAATCGATATCTTCGTTGTAGCTCAAGAGCACTACAGGGACTAATTTGTTCTGCTCTAATGTGATTTTTTTTCGGAATTCTTCCATGTACTTTGTAGGGCTTCCCGTAATTTGTGAAGCTTCCATAAAGATAAAATCAAAAACCTTTTCATTGATGGCTTTGTAAACGTGTTCCATCGGATCTAATGTTTTTCCCTTAGGGATTTCTTCCGGTGGAATAGGGGGAGGAATAATAAAGGTGTGCACATCCTCGGACTTATGAGAGGCAGCTTCATCTTCAGAGCCAGTCAAAGCCAAAGCTTCTTTCATCAGCTTTAGATTGGCTTCGTCTTTATCTATTAAGAGAATCTTTGCCATAAAAAATTACCTGTACCCTCTAATGACTTTTCGCCTTAAGTCTCTAAACACTTAACTTAGACTTAAGAATAGAAATTATAAGATACGCTTATGTTCACTTTGAGAATGAAATAGTAAGAGTGTTGTACTATTGTTGCTTTTAAGAAGGGCCGACTACGATCCGGACAATGTTTTTTCATCTGCTAGCAATAAATGTCACTATCTCAAAATGAGACGAATCAATCATGCATAACCTAGTTTTATTCGAGATGGATGGCACTTCGCTTGCCTATATAAAGGTAGGAGAACTATTTTATGAAAAAGTCATTAGTCGTATTAACACTTATATTCATGAGTTTAAACTTTGTCGCTTGCGCGCAAAAGAAAGACAGCAAGACAAGGCTAACAAAAGGCTCAGGAAGAGAAAATGGCGTGGCTACTCAACAAGAAATGAATGGTTGGAATACCTTGAACGCTTACTCGGAAGAGACAGAGCTTTCGACTGACAATCCAGATGCGGCAGCAAGAGCATTCATCAATAACGATCCTGTATTCCTTGGTCCATCGCAAGTGAACTCCATTTCCATGAGATTGGTTTTTCTAAACAATGGTCAATTCGATGCTCAAAAATCCATGATGGGTTTAAGATTTTATGATTCAAATGACCCTCTAGTTTATTTCCTCGGTAAAGGCAATGGTAGAACTGCTACATCAGGTGTTATAAACGGGAATAGAGTTACGGTTACATTCGCAGATATGAATGAAGATGGAGCATCTTTAGGAAATGTTGTAATCGACGGTGTGATCAGCGGTCAAAGATTCACAGGCAAAGTGATCTACGGTGACGGTACAGTTTTAGGTAATTTTAACGTGACTAGAGCTTACGCAATCTTCCAAAACTAATTAAGAAAATTAGAATTTACATCCTAAAAAATTAAGCCTACCATGATTTCCATGGGGCTTAATTTTTTAAATTCTTCCGGATCAATTTCAGAGCAAAATTTAAGAACCGTTTTATCCGGTGATTCTGCCATTGATTTTTCTAGATTGGAAATTTCGAATCTAGAATCAGCAAATCAATTCATTCAGTCTTATGGCTATAATGCTACCAAGAGCGAAGATGTGGAAGAGCTTTGGGGAATCCATAGAAAATCCGTTTCTCTTTTGAGAGAGCATCTGATGGAAGACGGGGAGAAAATCCCAGATGAATTAGGTGATCCTTCACTTTTAGGTGAGATTGGAAACCTTTTAGTGATGGCCAGCCAAAAAGAACAATCAGAAAGACAGCGTTGGGCTTGTGCGATTTTAAAAGTGATGCATGCTTATGCCCACGTAAAAAATGATTTATTCAGTCAGTTTTCAGATCAAATCCAAGATCAAATTTTAAAAAGATTTAAAAATCATATTGTAGAAGATCCTGCGTTTGGAGTAAAGCTGGGTTCTGGCGAAGGTGCTATTTCTTTGCATAAGTTCGAAGTAAAGCCTTTCAAAAGAACTTCAAGCAGTGTGATCAAACTCCTTTCTAAGAAAAATGCAGTAGCGATCAATCTTCTGGATCGTTTGGGAATTCGTATCGTCACAAAAAATGTTTTTGATGCTTTCCGAGTGATTGATTATTTAATTCGTGAAACCATCGTGAGCTTTCCCAACGTTATGCCAGAGCAATCTCATAATAATTTGTATCCCGTTAATCTTTTGTTGGAAGTTATGAAATCTCAACCCAATGCCGAGAACATCAATCAAATTCTACAAGAAAAAATGGGATCATCAGAGGCTCGTGCAGAATTCAAGGTCAAAGAGAATGAATTCTCCGCGACCGATTATAAATTTATGAAGTTCATTTCAAGGCAGTTGATTGAAGTTGAATTGGGAGGCAAAGTGATCCACTTCTTTTTTCCTTATGAAGTTCAAGTTTTAGATTACGACACTTACATCAGCAATCTCTCTGGTCCGCAAGCTCATGAGCAGTACAAGAAAAGACAAAGAGTGGCCGCAAGATTACGAGTGTTTGGAAAGTGACGGTGTTTTGAGATGATTTACATATTGCGTGTTTTAGGTTTTTTAGCGGCGGTACTTGCGGGTTTATTAACCATTTTTTTTGCTGCGGTAGTGATGCTTTTAATTTTTGTAGGTTTAAGATCAAAAATTGATTACTTCATTCACAAGTGGGCCGTGATCGTAAACTTTTTGGCAAGGGCAGAGGTTCATGGTTCGGGAAATGAAAATGAGCCTAATGAACCTTGTCTATTTGTTTTCAATCATGTGAGTTTAATTGATATTCCAGTGGCACTGGCCGTCATCAAAAAAATGATTCGATTTGGGGCGAAGAAAGAGCTTTTTATGATTCCAGTTTTTGGGCAGGCTATGCATCTTGCCGGAGTTTTAAGAATCAATCGTGGGAATCGCAATAGCGCGATCTCTACACTTAAAAAAGCCCACGGTAGAATAACGGAAACGGGCCAATCTTTTATTTTAGCTGCTGAAGGCACGCGGATGAGTGAGAACAAACTGGGAGACTTTAAGAGTGGTCCCTTTGTTTTGGCGATTGATTCTCAATGTCTCTTGGTGCCAGTTGTAATTTACGGGGCTTATAATGTTATGCCGAAGAAAGATCTCTATTTCAGACTTGAGAAAAAGCACAAAGTTTTCGTAGAGATTTTGCCACCAATAGATACCAAGCAGTATACGTTTGAGGATCGTCATGAAGTCAAAAAAATGGTTAGAAATCAGATGTCTGAGGCCTTTGAGAGGTTAAAAAAACTCGACTCTCACAGATAATCTATGGTACGAATTAAAAATGAGGTTTTTATACACATTTCTAACGGCCTTTGCTTGCTTTGTAGCGACAGTAGTCACTGCTGCACCTCATTCACGAACTCAAAACAAAGAGTTGATCGGAAATCTTGCAGTTTCAGATATTCTCATTCAGCCACGTTTTATTGCGACGGAAGACGATACTAATAACTTTGAACTTGATCGCAGTTATTTCTTTCTTTCGTGGAAAATGAATAACCAACTTTCTGCGCACTTTGGAGTAGGCAGACAAGATCTCGTCAATCACAATGCAAGGCTTTCTATCAACACAGATGCCAATACAGTTGCTAGTTATGATGATTTTTCTTTTTTTGAAGCTTACGCGCAATTGGAAACAAAGTACGGAACAGTAAGAGCGGGAGTTATTCCCCTGATGTTTGGCTGGGAAGGCGTTCATAAAGAATCAGAATGGATTTTTCCAAGAACATTATTTTATGGTGGAGAAGACGAATCTTATCGCATGCAAAATTTTGGTCTAAGAGATCAAGGTGTGGCTTATTACGTTGACTACAAAAACTTTTATACTCAGGCAGCAGTTCATAACGGTGAGAATGGAAAAGATCTAGACGGAAAAATTTGGCATACCGCGGTTGTAGGTTGGAAAAATAAATCTGGCCTTGAGGGCGCGCTTTCAATGTCGAATGGAAAATACCAAAGTAAAACCAATACAGATCCAGAGCTTGATTTTTCTTACGGGAATGCCTTTTTTGGATTTCAGTTCTATGACCTAATGCTTTTAGGCGAGGGTTTTGTTGGCGAAGAGAAAAGAGAGTTTGAACTTACGCCAGGTGAAGGCCTCAAGAAAAGATTTTGGGATTGGCACGTGGATGCAAGTCATCCTATCGTAAAAGGTGTAGCCGGTCTTGCTCGCTATGAAATCTATGATCCAAATTCCAATGCAGAAGCAGATAAAACACAAAGATTTATTTTAGGCGTGGGTTTTTCCAATGAACTTCGCACTTCTAACCTCTATCTTTGGGGAATCAAAAATAAAGAGGAAGGCGTAGATCTCAATAACAATCAATTTATGGTTGTTTGGAAAGTTCGTTCCCTTTCAATATTCTAATAAAAATTTCGGAGAACAATATGACTATCAAAGCATTAGGTGTGATCGGCGCGGGACAAATGGGAAATGGTATTGCACAAGTGGCGGCAAGCATTGGCCTTGACGTTGTCATGTATGACATTTCAGAAAAGGCTTTAGAAAAAGGCTTCAATACAATTTCTGCCAGCTGCGATCGTTTTATTAAAAAAGAAACTATGAAGGAAGCAGATAAGAAAGCTCTTCTTTCAAAAATTAAAACAACTACAAAGATGGAAGATTTTAAGAGCTGCCAAGTAGTTGTTGAAGCTGCGACGGAAAATTTGGACCTTAAATTAAAAATTTTTGCTGAGCTTGATAAAGCCACCAGCCCTGAAACCATTCTTTGTTCGAATACATCTTCAATCTCGATCACAAAAATTGCTTCGGTAACTTCTAAGCCTCAAAACGTGGTGGGCATGCACTTTATGAATCCGGTTCCATTGATGAAGTTGGTGGAAGGCATTCGTGGACTTCAAACGTCGGATGAGACTTTCAACACGGTCAAAGGCTTGGCGGAAAAAATGGGAAAAACTTTTGTTGTTTCTCGTGATATGCCGGGATTTATCGTGAATAGAATTTTAATGCCAATGATCAACGAGGCGGCGTACGCGCTTTATGAAGGAATTGCGGAAGTGGAAGCTATTGATTCGGCGATGAAGTTGGGAACAAATCAACCGATGGGCCCACTGACTCTGGCGGATTTCATCGGCTTAGACACTTGTCTTGCAATCATGAACGTACTCCACACCGAAATGGGAGATACAAAGTATCGCCCCTGTCCACTTTTAAAAAAATATGTGGAAGCGGGTTGGTTGGGTAAGAAGACAGGTCGCGGGTTCTATACTTATCAAAATTAAACTGATCACATAAGAAAGAAAATTATGTTTGAAAATCTTCTTGTAGAAAAAAAAGATAAAGTCACAGTTGTTACCATCAACAGACCGCAAGCATTAAATGCTTTGAATACAGGCGTGTTGAATGATTTAGAAAATTTTTTTGGTTCTTTAAAAGAAGATAAATCCACGCGCGTGATCATTCTCACAGGCAGTGGGGATAAGGCCTTTGTTGCTGGTGCTGACATTAAGGAAATTTCAACGCTCAATCAAAAAACTTCTCAAGAATTTTCTCTAAAAGGTCAAAAAATATTTTCTATGATCGAGTCTCTACCACAAGTAGTGATTGGTGCGATCAATGGCTTTACTTTGGGTGGAGGCTTGGAGCTAGCACTTTCTTGTGATTTTCTAGTTGCCACTCCAGGATCAAAATTTGGTTTGCCTGAAGTGAGTCTAGGCTTACTTCCTGGATTTGGTGGAACGCAGAGACTCTCAAGATTAGTGGGGCTGTCCAAAGCTCGTGAAATGATCTTTACAGGAAAGCATATAGCTTCAGATGAAGCTTTAAAAATTGGATTAATAAATCAAGTTGTAGAAGGATCGCCAGTGGAAGCGGCTTTGGTTATCGCAAATAAAATTATAACAAATGGTCCTTCGGCAATTGCTCATGCAAAACGTGCTATCAATAGCGGCTTTGATTTGGAATTGTTAAAAGGTCTTCAAGTAGAAGCCGAACAATTCTCACAATTGTTTGATAAGTCCGAACAAAAAGAAGGCGTCGCTGCTTTTATGGAAAAAAGAAAACCGCAATTTTAATAGGTAAAATTCAAATGAATCATGTCCCAGAAGTACACAGTCCAAAAAATCACATTCGAATCATAACGGCGGCATCACTTTTTGATGGTCATGATGCCTCGATCAACATTATGAGACGTATCTTGCAAGATGCGGGCTGTGAAGTGATTCATCTTGGACACAATAGATCAGTGCAAGATATCGTACGTGCCGCGCTTCAGGAATCTGCGCAAGGAATCTGTATCAGTTCTTATCAGGGCGGGCATATGGAGTTCTTTAAGTACATGAGAGATCTTTTGGATCAAGCGGGCGCGGACTACGTAAAAATCTACGGTGGCGGTGGCGGCACGATTGTTCATGATGAGAAAAGAGAATTAGAAGCTTACGGTATCTCTCAAATCTTTCATCCTGAAGACGGAAGAAAGCTAGGTCTAGAAGGCATGATTCAGGTGATTGTGAAGGGTTGTGATTTTGATATTTTAGAACAATCGCAAAAAAACTCCCAGATTAAAAAGAAAGTAGATTCTTCTCAAGATTCATTGGTTTCTCAACTTATTTATGAGAAAGAATTGGGCCTTGCTGTAACTTCCGTTGACGAAGAAAAAAAATATTCTGGAGACTTACCTTCACTTAAAAAAAGAACTCCCGTAGTTCTTGGAATTACTGGAACTGGTGGGGCAGGTAAATCAAGCCTTGTGGATGAAATCGTACAAAGATTTATCTACTGCTTTAAAGATATTCGCATCGGTGTTTTCTGTGTGGACCCAACGAAGAGAAAAACGGGTGGAGCACTATTGGGTGACCGTATTCGTATGAATGCTATTGAAAGCAGTCGCACGTTTATGAAATCTATAGCTTCTCGTGGATCAGGTAGAGAGATTTCAAACTCATTACCAAAAATTTTAGAATTCGCTAAAAAATCCAATCAGTTTGATTTAATCATTGCGGAAACCTCAGGCATTGGCCAAGGTGATGGTGCGGTGACGGAATTTTCGGATGTTTCACTCTATGTGATGACTTCAGAGTTCGGTGCGCAATCGCAATTAGAAAAAATCGATATGATCGATTACGCAGATATTATTTCGATCAATAAAGCCGATAGAAAAGGATCTCTGGATGCTTTAAGAGATGTTAGAAAGCAGTACAGAAGATCTCGCAAAGTCTTTAAGGATATGTCCGGAAAAAATATGTCTGGAACAGAAATCAAAGATGAAGAATTGCCTGTGTTTTTGACCCAAGCTTCGCAGTTTAACGATGAAGGCGTAAATAAGCTTTTCTTTTCTATTTCGGATAAGGTTTTTGAAAAAGGTTTAACTTCATACAAACTGTCAGCGGATCAAAAAAAAGATCTTCGAGCGACCCAAAAACAAACTCTTATTCCTTCAGAGAGAAAAAACTATCTTTCCCAAATCGTACAATCGGTTCGAAAATATAAGAAAGAAGCTCTGGATAATGCAAAATTAGCTTCTGAGCTCTATGCGCTTAAAAAATCGGAAACTGCCGCACCGGAATTAAAAGAAGGATTAAAGAAAGCTTATGACCAAAAAGCTAAAAAACTTTCCCATGATGATTTAAAAGCTTTAGAAAATTGGGACTCATTCCAAGAAAAATATGCGGGAGATGAATACTCGTATCAGGTGAGAGATAAAATTTTTAAGCAACCTCTCACAAAAATTTCTTTGAGTGGATTAAAAATCAAAAGAGTCGTGGTCCCTTCATTTCAAGATTGGGGCGAGAGATTTAGATTCTTAAAACTAGAAAATGCTCCCGGAGAGTTTCCATACACAGCAGGTGTTTTTCCTCTGAAGCGCGAAGGTGAAGATCCTAAGCGCCAATTTGCAGGTGAGGGAACTCCAGAAAGGACGAATAGAAGATTTCACTATCTTTCAAAAGATGACGAGGCCAAAAGACTTTCCGTCGCATTTGATAGCGTTACTTTGTATGGAGAAGATCCGCATCTTCGTCCTGACATTTACGGAAAAGTGGGCGAGAGCGGTGTTTCGATTTGTACTTTGAATGACATGAAAAAACTTTTGGATGGTTTTGATCTCTTGAGTCCTTCAACGTCGGTGAGCATGACGATCAATGGACCAGCGCCAATCATTCTCGCATTTTTTATGAATGCGGCGACAGACCAGCAAGTGCAAAAAAAAGAAAAAGAACTTGGACGAATTTTAAATCCAAATGAATTTGCAACTGTTCGCGATGAAGTTTTAAAAGCAGTACGCGGAACTGTTCAAGCCGATATTTTAAAAGAAGATCAAGCTCAGAACACTTGCATTTTCTCAACAGATTTTGCGCTCAAGATGATGGGCGATATGCAAGAGTACTTTATAAATAAACAGGTTAGAAATTTCTATTCAGTGAGTATTTCTGGTTACCATATCGCGGAAGCGGGTGCCAATCCTGTGAGCCAGTTGGCCTTTACGCTTTCTAATGGATTCACTTACGTGGAATATTATTTATCTCGTGGGATGAAGATTGATGACTTTGCGCCGAACCTTTCGTTCTTCTTCAGTAATGGTTTGGATCCTGAGTATTCAGTATTGGGAAGAGTCGCGCGCAGAATTTGGGCGATCTCGATGAAAGAGCTTTACGGAGCCAACGATCGCTCGCAAAAATTAAAATACCATATTCAAACTTCAGGCAGGTCACTGCATGCTCAAGAAATTGATTTCAATGATATCAGGACCACATTACAGGCCTTGATTGCCATCTATGACAACTGTAATTCGCTTCACACCAATGCCTATGACGAAGCGATCACGACGCCGACAGAAGAATCGGTAAGACGTGCGATGGCCATTCAAATGATCATCAATAAGGAATTTGGACCGGCCATCAACGAGAACACACTTCAGGGTTCTTATTTCTTTGAAGAACTTACGGATTTAGTGGAAGAAGCGGTCTTAGAAGAATTCCTAAGAATCAACGATCGTGGCGGCGTACTAGGAGCCATGGAGACACAATATCAAAGAAGTAAAATCCAAGATGAGTCCTACCATTATGAAATGCTTAAGCACACAGGGAAGCTTCCCATCATCGGGGTGAACACATACATAAATCCCAATACTCAAGTTGAAGGTTATGAGCCACCAAAGATCGAGATGGCCAGAGCTACAGCTGAAGAAAAACAAAGTCAGCTCAAAAATTTAGAGGCTTATCAGGATAAAAATTCAAATGTCTCTGAGAAGTGCCTTGATCAATTACGATTAGCAGCCCTTAAGGGCGAAAATATTTTCGCCGCCCTAATGGAAGCTGCAAGACATTGCTCACTAGGCCAAATGACCCACGCCCTTTATGAAGTCGGCGGAAAATATAGAAGATCGATTTAAACGGCAACACTTATTTGTCTGAGATTATTTAATTTTATTGTATTTTCCTAATCTTTCGAAACTGATGGAATTCTACCACTACGAAATGCTTAAGCACATTGGGAATGTTCGAGACAATGCAAAAAATAGGGTTTTATGATAAAAATATCTGTAAAAAAATTAATTAAGGACATCGACCCATGCATTTCCTTGTTTGATTTCTGTATGATTTGACGAGAATGTATCCAATATTTTCCAGAGAGACTTTTCTTACAGATTTTATTTCTTGAGGCGATGCTGAATACAAAATAAATTGCTCTGCAGAATTATCGTTTGGAATTCTTTTCGCCTTTCCTTGAGCACTATTTATCTCAATATAAAGTTCAATATGTAAACTATTTATATAATCGTACTCCTCTTTCAAGCCTAATTTCATACTTGGATAAAGAAGATCAATATTTGGTACTTCTAATTCAAATAGATAAATACTCTTATTATCTATGTTTTTATAGCGAATTTTTTCATATGCGACAGCTAAAGAGACTTCAGGATGTTCAGAAACAGAAAGGGTTCTTGTCTTCTGGGAGTTGCCTCCGCGCCGGATCATCTCTAAAAGGTGAGCGTTGAAAGTCATCTGTTCTCTGCTATTGACTTGAATGAATTTTCCACGACGATCCTTTTCAATCGCAAATTCATGAATATTTTTCTTATCGAACCTTACAACTGCAGAATGCATACCGTAATTTGAAATTTCGATAGCTTGCGAGTCTGTTAAAGCTAGCGCACGGTAAATTTTTTTGGTTCCTAAAGATTTACTAAAAACTTCTCGCGCCTCCCATGGATCCGTGCTGAGTAATTTTTTTTGTTTTACAAATCGAATGAATTCATCTAAGCGAAGAACGACACCTGGATCAACGATCAATTGAGCAAATTTGTGATTGAGGGTATTGAGTTTTTCAAAGGCTGTAACTCCATGCTGGCCGTAAAAAGACTTTCCGTAATCAAAGAAATTAGAGTCAAAAAAATTGGTCACCAACGATGCCTTTTTACGCAATAATTCAATTCTGTAGTTATAAGATGTTTCTTGAGAAAAAAGATTTGCACATAGCTGCTGAGCATGGCTCCAATTTGGAGCACAGATGATCAGCAAGTATACAATGAACGCCAATTTATTACTTAAAAAATTCATTTATTTTATATAAGCATACTTTATGCCAAAGTTAAAAAATAATTGATTTTATTCAACGCTGGGGATTAGCAAAAATTGTCTCTAAGATCCAATAGTTCATCATCTATTTTGTAGTAATTTAAGCTTCAACTGTTGCCAGATTGTTGTAACGATTTTCCTACAGATTCATAACCAATATATAACGTGTAATATCGGCTTCTTATCTTTAATTTTTATGGAACAGTGTTTGCTTTATAAGGAGATGGATACGTGTATAACAAGAGGAAAGAAATGCGAGCTCAGCCTATTTTTAAAACTTTATTGATCATCCTGGTGATCGCCGTATGTTTTGTCTTTGCCTACATCAAGGATGCTACGGCCGCAAGCTATGGTGACTTGGGTGGAAAATTAAACGGGAAAAGCTGGATTATGGCTTCCGTAGTTTTAAAGAAAAACATTGTAGAAGACTTAGAAGTTCTTGTTTTAGAATTTAGAGATAAAAACATTGCAGACTCTGAGCTGTGCAAAGACGATATGGATCCGAATAAACTACTTGTACAAATTCCGGTAAATATTCAAAACAATTTAAAAATGCCGAACTACGAAGAAATTGTTATTCGTATGAATGGCAATAACGATATGAACATTATGAGTGGTATTCCAAAAGTGCAGTTGGACATGAAGGATTTAAATTTCGTGGGACGAGCTTTTGTTGGAGGAGTTTTAGAGCTTAAAAGCGATAAATTTGCCACGGATCTTGTAGGAAAATTTGCGGCAAGAGTGTGCAATTGAGATTTTTAAAATACAAAGGTGTGATTATGAAAAAAATTATTTTAGTGCTTCTAGGATTACCGCTCATGTTGGTTTCATGTGCGAAAAAAAATGACGATGGTAACCTTCAAGGCATCTGGATTGGCCAAGTGAAGTCTGGCGATGTTGCATTGCTAAAAGACGTTGGTGCGGCGGCTGGAGCAAACAGCTCGCTGACCACCGAGAGCCTCTTCTATAAATTTGACAGCGGAAAAATTGTGACTTACAAAGCCAAAGATTTTGATAATAACAATAATCAAACAGAACAAGAAGTGGGTACTTACACAGCAAATGATGGCGTTCTCACCATAAATATTGAAGCACATTCGTGTGCAAATACTAATATTCCAGGACTGACAGATCGTAAATTAAAGAAAGTTGTTCCATACAGAATTTCTGAAGACTTTACTGAGATGACCCTAACTCTAAAGTTCAATTCAAAAGTTGTTTTCAAGAAACTAGAGAGCACCGATGCGGATGATGCGCAAAATTCTGTAAATTCTTCGGACGTGGGTTGCTTTGCAGGCGGTGGTTTATTTAAAGCAAACGCCGTTCAAAAACCAAAAGAAGAAGTTAACTTGGAAGAAGTTCGTAAAATTCAAGAAGAGGTTGACGAAGCAGGCTTGAACGAGGAAGCTAAGGAAGAAGCAGAGTAATTCTATTTAAAAAGAGAGAATCGTGAATCTTTCTAGAAGAGAAATTATATATTTTGTCTTAGGTGGACTCTTTGTCACGAATGCTCTTTTGGGCGAAATCATCGGCGTAAAATTAATCAGTCTTGGCCCCTATACAATGACCATGGGTGTGATTCCTTGGCCTGTTGTCTTTATCACTACAGATTTAGTAAATGAGTATTTTGGAAGAGAAGGCGTCAAGAAACTCACTTACCTTACAGTAGGTCTAATTCTTTACGCTTTTTTGGTAATTTATCTTTCTATGCTTATTCCTGCGGCAGGTATATCGCCAGTCAATGACGAGGTTTATAATCAGGTATTTGGGCAATCACTCTGGATTATTGTTGGGAGTATTACGGCATTTATTGTAAGCCAATTGATAGACGTTTCGGTTTTTTGGTTTTTCAGAGGAAAGACCGGCGGCAAAATGCTATGGCTTAGAGCAACAGGATCGACCATTATTTCGCAGTTGATCGATACATTTTTAGTTATGGGAATTGCTTTCTGGCTTCCCGGAAAGATGACGACGGAAGATTATTTTAACGTATCCCTAACAAACTACACATATAAGATACTGGTGGCTCTCAGCATCACGCCCATCATATATATTTCTCATAGCCTTATTGACCGATATTTCAAAAAAGCATAGATTTTATACGTGAAAATTATTTTTATAAAATACATCATGTTTGCTACGGTCTGCCTATTTTCTGGAATTGCTTTTGCTCAAGAAATTACTTTAGAGCAAGCTTACAGTGCGGCTCTAAAAAATGAAAATTATTCGAACGAAGGAAAAGGCATTAGAGGTCAATCTAGAGCCCGCTTAAAGCAAGCAAGATCTTATCTATTTCCAAAAGTAGACGCCGTTGGAAAATACGAAAAATCAAAATTCGAAGCTGATGCAACCGGTGCAGAAACTGAAGACACCATCAAAAGTTACGGTGCAACTTTAAGACAACCTCTCTTTCAAGGCGGATTGTTTTCTGGCGTACAAAGAGAAAAGGCTTTAGACCAAGCAACAGATCTCCAATTGAAAGTCAGAGACTTAGATCAATATTTGGCGGTGGCACAAAGTTATTACCGTATCCAAATTCTGGAGAGTACTTTAGAAGTGATCAAAGATGTGAATCAGGTGAGTTCAAAAAGAGTAGGGATTTTAAAAAGAAGAGTGCAAATTGGTAAGTCCAAGCAAACTGATGTTTTAACCAATGAAATCCAATACCAAAATTTAAAAATAGAATTGAGTCAGGTAGAAACACAACTTTTAGCAGAGAGAGAACGCTTTGCCGATTTAACCGGCCTTTCTACAAAGGCACCGTTACAAAAAGTGACAGAGGTTCCTGTTCTTAAGCCTTTCACTTATTATTCTAGTAAAGCAGAAAAAACTTTGGATGTAGAGATTCAAGCCAAGAGCGCCTACATTGCCGAAAAAGATGAATCCATTAAGGATATGCAACATTTTCCGAAACTTTATTTGGATCTAGCGGCAACTTACAACGAATACGAACAGCCTGCAAACATTGACGGAAGGGAGCTTTCGGGCGCGTTGATGTTGGAGTTCCCATTATTTTATGGTGGTAGAACGAGTGCGGAAGCTCAAGAAGCGAAGTGGAAAAAAGTTGCGGAGAAATCTAAGCTTGAAGCTTTGAAGCGTGATACGGTTGTCGATATCACAAATCAATACAATGAATTCAAAAAATGGATTGAGCAGTACAAGATCTATGAAGACTCGTTGGTTACCGCTAGAAAAAACTATCAAATTTTTAATAAAGAATCAAATTTAGGATTGGTTTCTAACTTAGAATTACTAAATTCACTCACCACATATCTAGACACTAAAAAAGCCCGCGACGAGGCTTTCTATCAACTAAAAATTTCTGAACTGACATTGGGTCGATTGATCGGCGAACGCAACTAGGGAGAAAAATTTTTGAGTTTATCAGAGTTCTTTATACGCAGACACGTATTCACGTGGATGATCATGATTGGTCTTATTGTGTTTGGTCTATTCTCCTACCAAAGAGTAGGGATCAGTGAATTTCCTGACGTGGATTTTCCTGTCGTCAGCATTTCCATCAATCGTGAAGGCTCTTCTCCGCAGTTGAATGAAATTGAAATTGCCGATCGAGTGGAGAATGCTCTTTCGTCCGTACAAGGTATCAAAAAAATATCTTCGACTTCGAAGACTGGTAGTACAGAGATTGTTGCTGAATTTGATTTAGATAAAGACATCGATGTTGCAGTTCAAGATGTGCAATCCGTGCTTTCAAGAATTCAAAGACAGCTTCCGGATGATATTGATCCTCCTTCGGTAAGAAAAACAAATCCTGAGGACAGCCCGATTATGTGGCTCGGGATTTCTTCAAAAAAACTTTCTCGTTTTGAATTGATGGGACTGGTGAGAGATCAAATTCAACCCAAATTTTCCACGGTTGACGGAGTTGCTGATATTTTTCAAGGCGGTTATGTTGAACCGAACTTAAGAGTTTGGGTTGACGCTCAAAAGTTGAGAAGACTGGATCTTTCTGTAAATGATTTAGTGAGTAGTATTCAAGCGGAGCACGCCGAGTTGCCTGCGGGACTTATTGAAGCACAAAACGAAGAGTTGAATGTCAGAACATATGGTGAAGCCACGACCATTGATGATTTTTTAAAACTTCCAATTCTAAAGCGCGGTGGTAGTCCTAACTATTCTCCAATCCAAATGTCCGATGTGGTTACTGCGGAATTGGGTTTAGAAAGTAATAGATCTTTAGCGAGAGCAATGGGTGAGACCTCTGTAGGTCTTGGTATAAGAAAGCAGCGCGGGGTAAATGCAGTTCAAGTTGCAGACAATGTCAAAGCTAGGCTTAAAGAAGTACAAAATCAATACAAAGAAGATCTGAATATCACTGTTAACTTTGATACTACAACTTTCATTAAGGAAGCCATTGACGAATTGATTCACACTTTAATTTTTGCAGCGATCCTCACATCTATTGTTTGTTTGATATTCTTAGGATCATTTGCTGCCACGGTGAATGTGGTGTTGGCAATTCCTACGGCACTCATTGGAGCATTTATTTTTGTAAATGCTTTTGGTTATACTTTAAATACCTTCACTCTTCTTGCTCTTTCTATGGCGGTGGGGATTGTAGTCGATGATGCCATTATGGTACACGAGAATATTACTCGTCACGAATCCATGGGTAAAAAACCTCTGCTCGCATCCATCGATGGTGGTAGGGAAATTTTCTTTGCCGTCATTGCTACGACATTTTCGTTGCTGGCGATATTTACACCGGTGGCTTATGTTCAGGGCGTAATCGGCAAATACCTTGCGCAATTTGGTTTGATTTTGAGCGTGGCCGTATTTTTATCCATGATTGAGGCTCTGACTCTCACGCCGATGAGGTATTCGCAGTTCAAGGCACGGGAAGAAGCATTGGGAAAAAAGGCGCATGATCCAACAAAACCTCCGTTGTTTGAAAGAATTATGCATCCGATTGAAAGTCTTTATAATAGAACTTTAATCCTAGCATTGAATTATAAAATATCAGTGATTGTGGTTTCGGTGGTGATCTTTTTATTATCACTTTTGATTTTAAAAGGCGTACCTAAAGAATTCACTCCATATCAAGATGTCGGAAGAGTCGCTGTTATGCTAAGAGCTCCACTTGGAGTTTCTATAAATTACATGGATGAAAAATTAAAAGAGATCGAAGCTATTTTGGCAAAAAGTCCTTCGGTGGAAAGATTTTTTGGATTTGTCGGCGGCGGCCAAGTGAATTCGGGGAGACTTTTTGTTACTTTAAAACCCAAAGATCAAAGAGAAGGCCAAGCTGAGGTTGCAAAAAAACTCAGAGAAGAGTTGAAGGGCATTAAGGGAATGCAAGTTCTTATTCAAGATAATGCTTCGAGAGGATTTTCAAGTGGGAGAGGTTATCCGGTAGAATTTGCTGTTTTGGGACCGAATTTTCAAACTCTCTCTAAACTTTCTGAAGATTTAAAAAAGAAAATGCAAGATTCAGGATTTATGACAGACGTGGATAGCAATTTCCGGGAAGGTTTACCTGAAGTTCAAATTCTTCCCAATCGCGATGCGGCCGCTTTAAGAGGGGTGAGTGTTGCGGATATCAATTCCACGATTCAAGCTATGATTGGTGGGGTAGTAGTTGGTCGATACACGCAAGATGCTTATCGATATGATATCCGCGTAAGACTTAAAGAAGATAACCGCAGTAAAAAAGAAGATATTTTAAAACTCTTTGTTAGAAATAACAGGGGAGAGATGATTCCGCTTTCAGATCTGGTGACTCTAAATCAAACTACGATTTTACAGGAAATTACCAGAGAGGATAGGCAAAGAGCCATTAGCTTAACTGCCAACGTAGCCGAGAATTCGTCACAAGACGAAGCAATGGCATTTGCAAAAAGTCTATCCACGGAGCTT
Organism: Bdellovibrionota bacterium; assembly: GCA_040386775.1. NCBI lineage: Bacteria > Pseudomonadati > Bdellovibrionota > Bdellovibrionota bacterium. The sequence continues at coordinate 98,276 of JAZKEU010000008.1, forward strand.
CCAGATGGTTATCAGATGAAGTTCAGCGGTAGTGCCGAGGCTTTTCAAGAAACTTTTCGAGGTTTGATCTTGGCGATGATCTTGGGAATTCTTGTGACGTATATGCTGCTCGCATCACAGTTCAATAGCTTTTTGCAACCCATGATTATTTTGCTCGCGATTCCCTTCAGTTTGTCCGGTGCATTTTTTGCGCTCTTGGTCTTCGGGCAAAGTATTAACATCTACAGTATGATCGGTATTTTATTGGTCTTGGGTTTGGTACTCAAAAACTCAATCATGCTTGTCGATTTTACTAATAAAAAACGGGAAGAAGATGGACTCAGTGTCGTTGAAGCATTGAAGGTGGCCTGTCCATTGAGATTAAGACCCATCATCATGACATCGCTTGCGACCATCGTGGGAGCGCTGCCGGCGGCTTTGGCGATTGGACCGGGAGCAGAGTCGCGCATTCCTATGGCGCTTACAATTATTGGTGGGATGGCGATTTCTACGTTCTTTACTCTTTACGTCGTGCCTTGTGTTTATGAAGTTGTGATCAGGGACAATAAAATTAAGAGTTCGTGATTTGTCTATATGCAGGATCTTAAATAAAAAGAGGTTTTCATCTAGTCTTTGTCGATGAAAACCTCTCCCAGGGAAAATTCTATTTTAAACTTCTTACTTGCTAATCTCATCGGCGATAGCTTTGATATCTTTTCTATCCATGCTATTGCAGAAGTTTGTTGTTACACCACCAGTTAATTTTGAAAGCTTGTCATAGATTGGAGCTTTAGAAGCTTCAACGCCGTGACCATTGCACGTGCTATCTTCGGGACGGAAGATCACTGAGTGAACTTTCAATTTTTTACCCGGCCATTTTGCTTGTACCGCTGCGATAAATCTTTCTGGCGCATACACATCGCCACCGCTTTGATCTCTATCCGCGATGATTACGACATGAAGAGGAGCATCGTTTCTAAACAACTGTTGAGATTCAGATCTCTTGATCGCAAGTTCTGCTGCCGTGATACCTTGTTGATATCCTGAAGCGTAGAATGGACATCTTCGGCTATCCACTTGGATACAGATGGCTTCTGGTCTCATGAGTGTCGCCAAGAAATTTCTTGAAGTGTATTCACCCATTGCTGAAGTGATAACACTTTGTCTTGGTACAAGAGGAATACCTGGGCCAGACACTGGAGTTCTAAGAATTTCCGCCAAACCACCAGCTTCATAAGCTTCTGCTCCTGAAACATCGCCGCTTGTAATACCGATTCTATAGTCGCCTTTTAAATTTTTGATAAAATCTTTGAATCTATATGGAACAGTATCTCTCAATTCGCTGAACATAGACTGAGTGTTATGAACTACGAACAAGATATCTGCTTTACCTGTTACAACTGGATCAACTGGATCAACTGGATCAACTGGGTCAACTG